>DASTRU010000062.1:0-2285 GCA_035761045.1 Burkholderiaceae bacterium
CGGAGCTCAAGACGTTCGCCGAAGCCAATCTACGCCGCGCCGGCATCGCCAACGCCACGGTCGTGCAAGGCGACGGGGCGCGCGGCTACCCGAGCTCGGGTCCGTTGGACGTCATCGTCATTTCGGGCGGCGTGCCGCGAATACCCGACAGTTATCTTGCGCAATTACGCATCGGTGGGCGTTTGGCGGCGTTTGTTGGCAACGCGCCGATCATGAGCGCCGAAATCGTCACACGCACTGGCGAGGATGCATACGACACTGTGAAGCTGTTCGAGACCTTGGTGCGGCCGCTGCGCAACGTGGCGCAACCGACGCGCTTTAAGTTCTAGCTTGTCCGTTCGCATCCTCCATCAGAAAGAGCGCTTATGTCCGTCCGACTGAATCCCGGTGTTGCCTTGCGCGCGAGCGCACTTGCCCTTGTCACCGCCTTTGCTTCGCCGGGATACGGCCAGACCTTGTTGCAGGTGTACCGCGACGCGTTGACGAACGATCCCACTTTCGCCGCCGCGCGCGCCGGTTACCAAGCCTCGACCGAAGCCGTGCCGCAAGCGCGCGCGGGGCTGTTGCCCTTGGTGGGCGCCAGCGCCAACGTGACGCGCCAAAAGCAAGAGATTGATTTCGGCTCCGGCCTCACGAGCGACACCAACCGCACCGCGCGCGGTTACGCGGTGCAGTTGTCGCAACCGATCTTTCGTTGGCAGAACTGGGAAAGCTACGAGCAAGCCAAGCTAAGCGTGGTCGCCGCCGAGGCCAACTTCGTGCAGGCCCAGCAAGACCTGATCTTGCGCGTGACGCAGGCCTACTTCGACGTCCTAACCGCCGAAGACTCGTTGACCTTCGTCCGCGCGCAAAAGGTGGCGATCTCCGAAGCGCTCGCCTCGGCGAAGCGCAATTTCGAAGTTGGCACCTCCACCATCGTTGACCAAAACGACGCGCAAGCGCGTTACGACTTGGCCGTGGCGCAAGAAATCGCGGCCGAAAACGACCTGCAAGTACGCCGTACCGCGCTTGAACAAATCGTTGGCAAGGCCACCGGGCAACTCGCGGCCCTCAAACCCAAGGTGGAGCTGCCGGCGCCCACGCCGTCCACCATCACGAGCTGGGTCACGGCGGCCGAGTCGGGCAATACCGGCGTGCGCGCGGCGCAAGCCAACGCCGAGATCGCGCAACGCGAAATCAGCCGTCGTCGCGCGGGGCATTACCCGACGGTCGACTTAGTCGGTACGTATAGCGACACGCGCAACCCGGCGACGGTCAACGCAAACAGCATCAAAACCTCGAGCGTGGGCGTTCAAGTCTCGGTGCCGTTGTACGCGGGGGGCGGCACGCAATCGTCGGTGCGCCAAGCGGTGTCGCAAGACGAACAAGCGCGGCAAAACTTGGAAGCCGCGCGCCGCGTCGCGACGCAAACCGCGCGGCAAACTTTTCTTGGCGTGACCAACGGCTTGGCGCAGGTCAAGGCATTGGAAGCGGCCGAGGTGTCGAGCCAAACCTCGTTGGAAGCCAACCAGCTCGGCTACAAGGTGGGCGTGCGCGTGAACATCGAAGTACTGAACGCGCAACAGCAGTTGTTTCAAACGCGCCGGGATTTATCGCGCGCCCGCTACGAAACCCTGCTCGCCAGCCTTCGCTTGAAAGCCTCGACCGGCCAATTAAGCGAACAAGACTTGCAGCAGATCGACGCGCTACTCGTCACGAAGTAAGGCGCGCGCGCAAATCGCCGAGCGCGGCCAGCGTTCGCTCGGTCGCGCCGCGATGCGCGGATGAAAACGCCCGCGCCGCCTCGCGCGCTTGCGCCAGCGCGCTTGGGTTCATCAGCCAGCGCGCGGCGCACTCCCAAAACATCGCCGCGTCGTTCACCCGCACGGCGGCACCCGCCGCGATGGCATCGTCGGTGGCTTGCGCGAAGTTAAAGGTGTGCGGGCCAACGAGGACTGGACAATCGCACGCGCACGCCTCAATCAGGTTTTGGCCGCCGAGAGGCAACAGACTGCCGCCGATGTAGGCCAGATCGGCCATCGCGTAATACGCGGGCAACTCGCCCATCGAATCGCCGATCCAAAGCTGCGTGGTGGGATCGGGCGCGCCTTGGCTGCGGCGCTTGGTAGCCAAGCCCGTTTGCCGCGCGAGCGTATGAACCGCGTCGAACCGCTGCGGATGCCGTGGAACGATCACGATCAACGCGTTGCGCAGCGGACCGTCGAGCGCGTTCAACAACAAGGCTTCTTCCGACTCGCCTTGGGCCTCGCGAGTGGACGCAAGGAGCACCACCGGTCGCGCATCGC
>DASTRU010000063.1:0-5930 GCA_035761045.1 Burkholderiaceae bacterium
CCGACGTGGGTTGGGTGACGGGCCATACCTACATCGCCTACGGGCCGCTTGCGGTCGGCGCCACGCAAGTCATGTTCGAAGGCGTGCCCACCTACCCCGACGCGGGACGGTTTTGGAAAATGATTCAAGACCATCGCGTCACGATTTTTTATACCGCGCCCACCGCGATTCGCTCGCTCATCAAAGCTGGTGGCGACCTGCCGACGCAATACGATTTATCGACCTTGCGCTTGCTCGGCTCGGTCGGCGAGCCGATCAACCCCGAGGCGTGGATGTGGTACTACCAAACGGTCGGCGGTGGCCGTTGTCCAATCGTGGATACCTGGTGGCAGACCGAAACGGGCGGCCACATGATCACGCCGCTGCCAGGCGTGCATGGGCTTAAGCCTGGCTCGTGCGCGATGCCGTTGCCGGGCGTGGCGGCCGCCATCGTCGATGAAACCGGTCACGACGTCGAAAAAGGCAAGGGCGGCTTTCTCGTCATCAAAAAACCATGGCCGGCGATGATCCGCACGATTTGGAACGATCCGGAGCGATTCAAAAAGAGTTATTACCCGGCGGACTTTGGCGGCAAGTATTACCTCGCGGGCGACGGCGCGAATCGCGATCTCGACGGGTACTTTTGGATCATGGGCCGTATCGACGACGTATTGAACGTCTCCGGGCATCGGCTTGGCACGATGGAGATTGAATCCGCGTTGGTTTCGCATCCACTGGTGGCCGAAGCGGCGGTCGTGGGGCGCCCGGACGATATGACGGGCGAGGCGGTCTGCGCCTTTGTCGTGCTTAAACAAACACGCCCAAGCGGCGATGAGAGCGCCACGATCGCGAAGACGTTGCGCGATTGGGTCGGTAAGGAGATCGGACCCATCGCCAAGCCCAAGGACATTCGTTTTGGCGACAACCTGCCGAAAACTCGGTCGGGCAAGATCATGCGGCGCTTGCTGCGCGCGATCGCGAAAGGCGAGGAAATCACGCAAGACGTGTCCACGCTTGAAAACCCCGCCATCCTCGATCAACTCAAGCAAAGTCGATGAGAAATCGAGGCATGAAAAGGATGGGTCGAGTCCGCTGATAAAATCGCGCGTCTTTCAATTGAAAGACGCTGCGGAGGGATGGATGAGTGGTTTAAGTCGCACGCCTGGAAAGCGTGTGTAGGTTAATAGCCTACCGCGGGTTCGAATCCCGCTCCCTCCGCCAAGAACATCATGCAAAGCCGTCTCGCGACGGCTTTTTTCATTTCTTGACACTAAGGGTTTACCGCAAACCCTGCGCTGGGCTCACACCCTAGGAGTGTTACTACTTTACGCAGTACGGAGAAGCCATTGGAATCATGCGAGGTTCATTTCCTGCGTCGTGCTCCTATGCCATATACCTCAGTGCTGCCCACGATCGAGTTACTCCGTGCTTTCGCCCGCGTGCCAACCCCCTGGCGTAGTCCTTCGGATTTGATGCCACTCGTGCATGCCTCACGCCCCACCTTGACCAGGCGCTTGGCCGATGCGCAACAACGCGGGTGGATTGAAGGCAAGGGCGGCGGTCCAACGCGTCGTTATCGTTTGACCGCCGTGGGTTGGCAACAAATTGGTGGCGAAGAGACGTTGAGTGCGGCGCCTCCGCCGCGCATGTTCCAGTCGTCCTAAGGAGCGTTAGCCTCGCCGCTTGAACGGTAACGCCCGCCCGGCATGGGTGATGCTGCACATACGAGCATCACCGGCTGGAGTCGTCTCGTTCATTGGAGAGTGCCATGCGCTTGCATCTGTACTGGAGTGTCGCGGCGGCGGTCGTCGCCGTATCGATCGGGCCACTTGCCAACGCTCAAGGCAGTGGTCGCGACAATTACGGCTATGGCACGCACATCACGCCGCGGTACCAATATTCCGCGCCGCGCAGTCCATCGTACGAACGGCAAAGCGAAGCCGGGTGGGGCAATGGCTCGGCGCCGTATGCCGACACGCCGCAGCGTCCACGCGGGCCGGTAACGGACCCTCGTTTGACCGGGCGGCCGCGGCCTCCTGGCGCGGGGCCGATCGCGCCGGGAACGGCGCCTCCAGGGGCGACGCAACCTTCCGCCACGTCGGGGATCGCGCCGCCTGCTGGAACGTTGCCGTCGCCTTAAGCAAGGTCGGTAAAACCGCTGAATCCCGGTTTAAGGGTTCGTATTGAATTCACTCTAAGTGCTGTGCCGCCTCGCACATTTCCCTGGGTGCGACGGTCTATGGCGGCCTGCCAACCGGTACGCTCGGCTTCGTGGTCGACCACGACGAGCGAACGCCGAAGGAGCGACCCGTATCGTCGTCGGTGGCCGGACTAAAAAGGGACGGCGATGCAATCGTCGGCGATTCAATACGACGCCTTATTACTTGAACATTTGCCCGACGCGACCGTCGTCCTGACGCCATCGCGTGAAGTGTTGCATTGGAATCGAGGCGCGGAGCTTCTTTTCGGGTTTGGCTGCGACGAGGCAATCGGCCGCGTGATCGATGAACTCATCGTTCCGCCCGACAGCGACGCCTCGATGGCGCGACAAGTCGATGAAACCTTGAACGTGGGCGTATCGACATCGGAGTCGTTACGTCGCCGCAAGGACGGCAGCTTGTTGTATGTCGATATCTCGACCAAACGCATCGACAACCCCTTGGGCGGGCCGCCACTCATCTTGTCGTCGAAAAAGGATGTCACGTCCTTGCGCTTGCATCGCGACGCTAAGTTGGTTGAAGCGCAATACGGTGATTTCTTGGAGCTATTGCCCGACGGCGTCGTATTAATCAACCGTACGGGACACGTGGTGTACGCCAACGCGCGGACCGAGCGGATGTTTGGGTACGGACACCGGGAGTTAATTGGCGTTTACGTTGAAACGCTTTTTCCTCAACTGGGCACGCGCGTCTTGGGTACCGGCGCGACGCGCGATTTATTCGGTGTGCATAAGACCGGGCATACGTTTCCAACCGAGATCACCTTAAGCGCGCTTAATCATAAGGACACGTCGCTCACGATTGGTTCCATTCGCGATATCAGCGAACGACTGCGCGCGGAGAAAAAATTTCGGGATGTATTGGAAGCGGCGCCCGACCCGATCGTCATCGTCGACAGCAGCGGGCGCATGACGGTGGTGAATTCGCAGGCCGAGCGCATGTTCGGCTATACGCGAGCCGAAATGCTTGGCCAAAGCGTGGATATCTTGTTGCCGGAGCGGTATCGAGGCCGCCATCCCATGCATCGCGCGAAATACTTTAGTCGCCCAACGGCAGGGCAATTGGGGCCTGGGCTCGACTTATACGCGCGACGCAAGGACGGCAGCGAATTTCCGATCGAACTTAGTCTTAACCCGCTTGAGACCGAGGAAGGGCTGTGGGTGTCGAGTTCGATTCGCGACATTAGCGATCGCAAACGGTTCGAGCAGGAATTGCGCGAGAAGAACGACGAGCTCGAGCGAGCCAATCGCGCCAAGGATTTATTTCTTGCCAGCATGAGTCACGAGTTACGCACGCCGCTGAACGCCGTGATTGGATTTACCGGCACGCTGTTGATGCGCTTGCCCGGCCCGCTTAACGACGAGCAGGAAAAACAATTACGCATCGTGCAAACCAGCGCGAAACATTTGCTGTCGCTGATTAGCGATTTGCTGGACTTGGCGCGTATCGATGCCGATAAATTGGAGCTGTACCCAGAGCCGGTGAAGTGCAAGACCTTAGTACATGAGATCTTCACCACCTTACGCCCGGAAGCCGAGTGCAAGGGCATCGCGTTCAATTGCCTGCTACCGCGGACCGATGCGTTGATTTACGCCGATCGCCGAGCACTAACGCAAATCGTCATTAACTTAGTGAGTAATGCCATCAAGTTCACGCAAAGCGGTTACGTACATTTGGAGCTTGTTTACGTCGAACGCGAAAAAAATAAGTCGAACATCGAGATTCATGTGCGAGACACGGGATGCGGTATTCGCGCGGAAGACCAAACGAAGTTGTTCGAAGCGTTCTCGCGCATTCACTCGCTTGATCGTTCGAATTCACACGGTACCGGCTTAGGTTTGCATTTAAGTCGCAAGCTCGCGCGTGCCATGGGCGGCGACATTGTCTTGCATAGCGAAGCCGGGCGCGGCAGCACCTTCACGCTTACGCTTTAAAGGAGAGCGCGCATGTCCACCGTGCTTGTGGTCGACGATCACAAACCCACTCGACAGTTGATCGCCGCGTTGCTCGAGCCGCGTGGGCACTATGTGATTCAGGCCAATGACGGTGAAGAAGCGTTGGCGCATATCGACGAGTGCGTTCCCGCGTTGGTGATCTCCGACATCCTCATGCCAAGGATGGACGGCTACGAGTTTGTTCGTCGTTTGCGTAGCGATACGCGCACCGCGAACGTGGAGGTGTTGTTCTACACCGCGTATTACCGCGAGCATGAAGCGCGTCGTCTTGCCTTGGATTTAGGCGTGGTGGGCTTGTTGCATAAACCGTGCGATCCGGAACATCTGCTGCGTACGATCGATCTCGCGCTCGCCGCGAATTCGCGGCCGAGCGTCGCGACCGATCAAGAACGCGTCGATCGCGAGCATTTACGTTTGTTGACCGATAAGTTGTCGGAGCAGGCCGAGCGCTTGCAACGCGCTAACGCGCGACTCTCGGCGTTGACCGAGCTAAATCTTCAAATCGCGTCGGAACGCGATTCAACGGTGTTGCTCGACAAGGTATGCCGCGGCGCGCGCGAATTGTTGGGCGCGCGTTATGCCGTCATCGCGGCGCGCGAAATGCCCGAAGGCGAGAACGTTGATCTTTACGTCGACGGTTTCGATGACGCGTTGACCCGCCGGCTTAGCCCCGCGTCGGCGGCGTTTAGTCAACTCGGCGGCATGACGAGCGATCGCAAATCACTTAGGTTAAACGGCCAGGAATGCGAGAGCGGTACCTTGGGTTTGCCTAATGAACATCCAAAGGTGCGGTCGTTGCTTGCCGCGCCGATCGTGTCCTTGGGCGCGACGTATGGTTGGATCTGCGCGACCGATAAAGTCGATGCCGATCGCTTCGATGCCGAGGACGAACGCTTGCTTACTATCCTCGGCGCGCAATTGGGGCGCGCGCACGAGAACGGACGCTTGTATCGCGAGCTTGAACGCCACGCGGTGCAATTGCGCGCGGAAATCGTTGAGCGCGAGCGCAACGAGAAACGTATCGAGCGCTTGAATTCGGTGTTGGCGGTTTTAGGCGGTATCAACGCCTTGGCCGCGCGAGTGCGTACGCGCGCGGAGTTGTTTCGCGAGGTGTGCCGCGTCGCGGTCGAACAAGGCAAGTTCAAGCTCGCATGGATTGGTTCGCCCGATGAGGACAACGCGGTGCACGCCATGAGTTGGGCGGGCAAAACGTCCGAGATCGCGCGCGTCATGCACATTCCCCTGAACGATCCCATCGCGCGCGAGAGCGTCGTGGGTCGAGCGTTCGTCGAGCGGCGTATTGCCTTTTGCAAGGATGTTAGCGATCCATCGGCGCCGGTGCTGTATCGCGACACCTTGCTGTCGCACGGCTTGCGTTCGGTGGCGGTGTTGCCGCTCGTGGTCGACGATGAAACCCAAGCGTGCCTAGTGTTGTATGGCGATGCGGTTGGTCAGTTCGACGAAACCGAGCGGCCACTGCTTTCCGAGTTGGCCGACGATTTGTCGTTCGCCTTGCGGCACGTGCGCGCGGAAGAGCGGTTGGATTACATCGCCTATTTCGACGAACTCACGGGGCTTGCGAATCGCACCTTGTTCATCGAACGCGCCACGCAAACGGTGAAGGCCGCCGTGCTTACCGATATTCGCTTGGCGGTGCTGCTGGTCGATATCGATCGGTTTAAAACGGTGAACGATACGTTTGGTCGTCGTTGGGGCGATCGCTTGCTCAATGAATTCGCGAATCGCCTCGCAAGCGCGGTGGGCGATACGCGTTTGG
>DASTRU010000064.1:0-2535 GCA_035761045.1 Burkholderiaceae bacterium
GTACGTGCGGCCAGAGTTCATGGTGGATCTTGCGGGCCGCATGTTTCTTTGCTCATGAACGACACTGCCTTTACCAACATCAGTCCCGAACAAGCGCGCGCGATGCTCGATTCGGGTGAAATCAGCGCGGTTATCGATACCCGCGAGATGCACGAATGGACCGCTGAACGTATTCGCGGCAGCCATTGCGTTCCGGTTCCAAGCGGCGAGGCGCAGGTGTTGCAACGCTTGCAAACGCTTGGCTTGCCTAAGGAAACGCCGGTGCTCGTGCATTGCCGAAGCGGCGCGCGTTCGATGCGCGTGATGCCGCAAATCCTCGCGTATGGGTTCACGCAGGTGTACCACTTGCCAACAGGCATCTTGGGTTGGCGTGCCGCGGGCATGCCGACCGTGACGGGCGAAAGCACTTCGGGCTAAGTCGCCCCTGCATCGCTTCATCCATCGCAGGCATATGGCGTGCGTGTGCACGCGCGCGCTTGGTTCGCGCGCTACACTTGCGCGCTTTTTTGTCGACCCCTTTTTATTAAGACTTTTCCTTCATGCCCGCCGGACAACGCAAGATCGCGGTACGTAGTTCAAAAATTCATGGCAAGGGCGTGTTTGCCCTCGTCGATATTCCTAAAAAAACCTTCATCATCGAATACAAGGGCGAACGCATCGATTGGCAAGAAGCCTTACGTCGGCATCCGCACGATCCGCAAAACCCCAATCACACGTTTTACTTCGACATCGATAACAACATGGTCATCGATGGTCGACTCAAGGGAAACAGCGCGAAGTGGATCAATCATTCGTGCTCGCCCAATTGCCAAGCCGAGCAAGAAGAAATCGATGGCAAGCAACGCGTATTCATCTACGCCAAACGCAACATCGCGGCGGGCGAGGAGCTGAATTACGACTACGGCTTGACGATCGACGAGAAGATTACGAAGAAGCTCGAACGCGAATACAAATGCTTATGCGGTTCGAAGAAATGCCGCGGCACCTTATTGCGTTCCACCTTCGCCGAACGCAATAGAGAAAGCGCGGCCGCGAGCGCCAAAGGCGCCGGCAAGAAAACCAAAACCGCCAAAGTTAAGAAAGCCAAGAAATAAGCCACGATACGGCTTATCCCCTCATCTCAATACTTAGTCAGGAGAACCTCATGCCCATCGCCGTTGGTCAACGCGTGCCCGATGCCACGCTGTACGAGTTTTACGACGAAGCGGAAGGCGGATGCAGCCTCGGTCCGAATGCGTTTCAAGTCGCGGACTTAGTCAAGGGGCGCAAGATCGTGATCTTCGGTTTGCCGGGCGCGTTCACGCCCACGTGCTCCGCGCAACACGTACCGGGCTACGTCAAACAGTTCGATGCGCTCAAGGCCAAAGGCGTTGACGAAGTGTGGTGCGTGAGCGTGAACGATGCGTTCGTCATGGGCGCATGGGGCCGCGAACAACACACCAAGGGCAAGGTGCGCATGTTCGGCGATGGCAGTGCCGCGTTCACCAAGGCGCTTGGCCTTGAGTTCGATTTAACCGCGCGTGGCATGGGCGTGCGGTCGCAGCGTTACGTGATGATCGTGGAAGACGGCGTCGTGAAACATTTAGCCGTCGAAGCGCCGGGTAAGTTCGAGGTTAGCCACGCCGACGCGGTGCTCGCCAAACTTTGAGTCGAGAACGCCGCGCGTCCTTCGTGATTTCACGCGCGGCATTCATCCCGGGCACGCCGGTAACGCCGCCGCCCGGATGCGCGCCCGATCCGCATAAGTACAAACCGTCGATCGGCATGCGGTAATCGCCATGGCCAAGCACCGGACGCGCCGCCCACAATTGATTGAGCTGCAACGCGCCGTGAAAGATGTCGCCGTCGATCAAGCCGAACATGCGCTCGAGATCCATCGGCGATAAGGCTTGAACGGCCAATACGCTTTGACGAAAGTTGGGCGCGTATCGCGCGATCACATCGAAAATCGCTTCCACCGCTTGCGGCTTGTGACGATCCCAATCCTCGCGCAAGGCCGGATCGAAGTGTTGGCAAAAGACGGACGCGACATGCTTGCCCGGCGGGGCCAAGGTATCGTCGAGCGTGGAGCCGATGTTGAGCTCAACGATGGGTTCGCGCGACCAACCTGGCGTGTGCTCGCGGCTACGCGCGTCGAAATACGCGCGCTCCATATAACGCAAGCTGGGAGCGAACAAAATGCCCGCGCCGTGATGGGCTTGCGCATGCGTTCCGGGCGCGCAAGTGAAATCGGGCAGTTCCGATAACGCGAGATTGAGGCGAAACGATCCCGACCCCGTGCGCATGCCGCGAATGCGCTCGCGAAAGTCATCGTCGAGCACCGAGGCATCGACCATGCGTTCAAACAACACGCGTGGTCCGACATTGGCCGCCACCGCATGCGCTTCGATCACGCGACCGTCGGCGAGGGCGATGCCAGTGGCGCGCGGTCGGCCGCGATGCGGTTGCACGATTACCCGCGCGACGTCGGCGTTGGTCATGATCGAAACGCCGCGGGCCTTGCATTCGCGCGCCATGGCTTGCGTGATCGCGCCC
>DASTRU010000065.1:0-2412 GCA_035761045.1 Burkholderiaceae bacterium
CGTTTGGCACGTTCGAGCTCAAGTATTTCTTTGGGAGTCACGTCGCCACCGAAACTGGGGGCGCGGCATCGTCGACGGCGATCCGCGCATTGATTAGGCAACTGATAGGAGCCGAAAACCCTAAGGAACCCCTCTCCGACAGCAAACTCGCGGAGATGCTGGGCGAACAAGGCATCGTGGTCGCGCGGCGCACGGTCGCCAAATACCGCGAATCGCTAAAGATTCCGCCAGTCAATCTTCGCAAGTCGTTGTAGCGTGCGAGCCGCCGCGCTCTTCGTTCGGTAGCTCGCGATTAGCAGTCCATCGCAGCACAAGGAGCACTGGATGAATCTGACCATCAGCGGACACCACCTCGAGCTTTCGCCCTCCATACGCGAATACGTGATGAATAAGCTGGAGCGCGTTAGAAGGCACTTTGATCATGTGATCGACGTGAACGTCATCCTCTCGGTGGAGAAGCTGCGACAGCAGGCGGAAATCACATTGCATATGCGCGGCAAGGACATTCACGTCGCCGCTTTTCACGAGGATTTATACGCGGCGATCGACTTACTGATCGATAAGCTCGATCGCCAAGTGTGTCGGCATAAGGAAAAGGTGCAAGACCACGCGCATGCCGCGTTAAAGCATCAACAGCCATTGGCGAGTTAATACTTTTCCTCTTGACCTCGTTCTGTCGTTGGGAACCCAGGCCCGCACTATGCGGGCCTTTTCGTTACTAATGGATCCTCCCCCCGCGACAATCAGGGCCTTTTCTGAGCTTGCTGCAACGCGGAAAAGCCTATAATCGGCGGGCTTGATCGCGAGTCGACAGTCCCGTTTGGTAGGACAACGACTAGAACGGGATCGTTATGAATCTAATCTGCCAGTTGCTCCCGCCCGCCAACGTGTTGGTTGGCTTGGAAGCGACCAGCAAGAAGCGTGTTTTCGAACAAGCGGCCTTGCTGTTTGAGAACAATCACGGAATTGAACGCGGCAAGGTGTTCGACGCGTTATTCGCGCGCGAGCGACTGGGGTCCACCGGACTTGGCCAAGGCGTTGCGGTACCGCATGGACGCATCAAGGGCCTACGCGAAGCCGTGGGCGCATTCGTGCGCGTCGTGGACCCTATTCCGTTTGACGCGCCGGATGGCAAGCCGGTCTCGATGCTGATCTTCTTGCTGGTGCCTGAACAAGCCACGCAACAGCATCTCGATATCCTGTCGGAACTCGCTCAAATGCTGTCCGACCGCGCATTTCGCGAATCGTTGACGACCGCGGGCGAGGCTAGCGCCGTGCACAAACTGCTCGTTGGTTGGGAACCGAATCGCGCGGCGGCCTAAATCGTCCGGCGTTGCTTCCTTGAGCGTCATCACCTTCATCGTATCAACGGTTCATCGTGACCGTTACTAAACGTTTTGTCATGACAACCGTTCGACGCATGTTCGACGAGAATGCAAGCGCGCTCGGGTTAGAGCTCCTTGCTGGGGTGGATGGCGACAACACCGTACTAATGGCCAATAGCAACGCGGCCGGAGTCGCGGCCGCCGATATCGTTGGTCACTTGAATTTGATTCACCCTGGCCGCATTCAAGTATTTGGCCACGAGGAATACACATACCTCACGCGGATGGATAAACACCGCCGCGAACATTTATTGCGCGATTTATTAGGCGGCAAGCCCCCCGCCCTCATCCTCGCCGAAGGGTTGCAAGCGTATGGCGATTTACGCATCGCATGCGACGCGCACGCGGTGCCGCTTTACAGCTCACCCGCCACGAGTGCCGAAGTCATCGACGTCTTGCGTATTTGGTTTGCTAAACGTTTTGCGCAAACCAAAACCATGCACGGTGTTTTCATGGACGTGCTCGGGCTTGGCGTGTTGATCACGGGCGAATCGGGTTTAGGCAAGAGCGAACTTGCGCTTGAACTCATTAGTCGCGGCCACGGATTGATTGCCGACGACGCCGTGGAGCTTTCGCGCATCGCGCCGAATTACATCGAAGGCCGGTGTCCGCCGCTGTTGCAAAACTTACTCGAGGTACGCGGCTTAGGACTTCTCGACATCAAGGCGATTTTTGGCGAGACCGCCGTACGCCGAAAACTACGCTTGCGTTTGATCGTGCATCTCGTGCGTCGTCAAACGTTGGAAACCGAATACGAGCGCTTGCCGTTGGAAGCATTGACGCAAGATGTTTTAGGTTTACCGATTCGTAAGGTTGTGATTCCCGTCGCGGCGGGTCGCAACCTCGCGGTGTTGCTCGAGGCGGCGGTGCGTAATACCGTATTGCAACTGCGCGGCATCGACACGATGAAGGAATTCATCGAACGCCAAAAGCAAGCGATGCAGCCACCGCCCCTATCGCCATAACGTTAAAAAACTTAGGCGCGTTCGGCTCGACGATTTTCCCAAACGACCACTTCGTTTTGCAG
>DASTRU010000066.1:0-4911 GCA_035761045.1 Burkholderiaceae bacterium
ATGAAATCCTTCAACAAGTAATCGCCATCGTGCGTGGCATGTGGCAAAAGCGCTGGATCGCCATGGGCGTGGCGTGGCTTGTCACCATCGTTGGCATGGCGGGTGTGTATCGCGTGCCGGAGCGTTACGAAGCGACGGCCCGTGTGTTTGTCGATACGCAAACCGTTCTCAAGCCATTGATGTCGGGCCTTGCGGTTCAGCCCGATATCAATCAACAGCTTGAAATGCTCGCGCGGACATTGATTTCCCGCCCTAACGTCGAGCAATTGCTTAACAACGCCGATTCGCGATTTGCAGGATCGGACTCCGCGGAGCGTGACCGTCGTATCGACGAGTTAATCGCGCAAATTAAAATCCTCGGAGGGGGGCGCGAAAACCTGTACGCCATTACCTATCGCGACACGGACCGGGAACGCGCGGGTCGTATCGTGCAAGGGCTGGTGAGCTTATTCGTCTCATCCGGCGTGGGTGAGAAAAAGCGTGATTCCGAAGAGGCGCGCAAGTTCATCGAAGAGCAAATCGCGTCGTACGAGAAGAAGCTGTCGGAGTCGGAAGAGCGCTTGAAGGAATTCAAGCTGCGTAACTTCGGTTACACCGGCGCGGCGCAGACCGATTATTTCGGCCGCATGTCCACGCTTAACGAGGAATTGCAACGTTCACGCACGGAATTGCGATCGGCGGAACAATCGCGCGACGCGCTCAAGCGTGAGCTGGCCGGCGAGGAGCCAGTATTGCTTGCCACGCCCAACGGGGGTGGCTCGGGCACCGTGTCGGAGTTGGATGGCCGCATCGAGTCGCAAAAAAAGCAGCTCGATGAAATGCTGCGTCGATACACCGAAGAGCATCCCGACGTTGTCGGCACTCGGCGTTTGATCGCTCAGCTAGAAGAGCAAAAGCGCCGCGAGTTGGACTTGCGCGCCCAAAGCGGTGTTGGCCAGCGCATTAATGCCGCGACCAATCCCGTGTTCCAACAAATCAAGATCGCGCTAGCCGATGCCGAGGCCAAGGTGGCGTCGTTGCGTGCACGGTCCGAGGACATCGCGGCGCAGCTGAGCACGTTGCGGGCTTCGGCCAATCGCGTGCCGCAAGTGGAAGCCGAGCTTGCGCAACTGAATCGCGATTACGAAGTGATCAAGCGTAATTACGAGCAACTCGTCGGCCGACGCGAGGCGGCGCTGATTTCAAAAGACGTGGACTCAAGCCAGCGCTTGGCCGAGTTCCGCGTAATCGAACCGCCCCGTGTTTCACCACGGCCGGTGTTCCCCAATCGAGCTTCGCTCACGTGGCTCGTGCTGGCGGCCGCGGTTGGCGCGGGCGTGTTCGCGGCGTTCGCGCTTTCGCAAGTGTTCCCAACGTTTCAAGACGCCCGCGCGTTACGCCAGCTCGCTCAACGCCCGGTGTTAGGCGCGGTGTCGTTGCAAATCACGCCACGCATGCGTTCGCGCGAGCGTCGCGAGATGGTTTTATTCGGTGCATCGCTCGCCGGTTTATTGGCGACGCATGTGATGTGGGTCGTGTGGCTCAGTTTGCCGCTCAACATTTGAATCCGCGTTAGGAGATCGTGATGAGTCTTGTCGAACGTGCCGCTAAACGCCTCGAAGAATTACAACGCGCCGGAGTTTCGCTTCCATGGAACGTGGGGCCGTCGCGCGCTAAGTCGGAGTCGCAAGTGCCCAACGATATACGGGCCGGCCTTGCATCAGCCGCGCAGCGCGAAGGTGCCGAATCAGTCGCGGCGGAAGACCGTGTGTCGCGGTCGGTGGATATCGATGTCGCGCGGTTGGCCGAAAACGGCTACATCACGCCGGATGCGCCGCGCTCGCAATTAGCCGATGAGTTTCGCGTTGTTAAACGCCCGTTGTTGGCGAATGCGACTGGAACCGACGGTGCGCCGCCGATCGAGCGTGCGAACCTGATCATGGTCACGAGTTCGGTGCCGGGCGAAGGCAAGACCTTCGTTTCGGTCAACCTTGCGATGAGTATCGCGATGGAGCTTGATCGCCGCGTGCTGTTGATCGACGCAGATCCGTCGCGCCCCGCGGTGTTGAACAGACTCGGCTTGCCGCCGTCGTCGGGATTGTTGGATGCGCTCACCGATTCAACGATTGATTTATCCAGCTTGATCATGCGGACCAATGTCGAACGGCTGTCGTTGTTGCCCGCGGGCACCGCCAACACCAAAGCGACCGAGTTGCTCGCGAGCGTGACGATGCAACGCCTGGTCGAAGACTTGGCCGCGCGTTATTCCGATCGCATCGTGATCTTTGACGGCCCGCCCTTGCTGCCGTCGACCGAATCGCGCGTGTTGGCAACGCATATGGGGCAAATCGTGTTCGTCGTCGAGGCGGCGCGTACCCGGCAATCGGTTGTGAGCGAAGCCCTAAGCACGATTGAAAGTTGCCCCGTCGTCCTGCCAATGCTCAATAAGACGCGCGGAGCCTCGGGTAGTTACGGTTATTACGGGTACTAAATCGTGAAGACAACGCACGGCCGCTGAGTGGTCGGCGAATAAAAATGACAACGCGGCGTTAAGACGCCGGTGTTTTCCTAAGGAATTAGCCATGTTGTGCAGTAGATCGACAAGATGCTCGCGAGGTCTTGTCGCACGGATCAATGCAGCGGCATTCGCGCTTGCGTGCGCCACGGCGGCGCACGCGCAGTCCTGGTCGGTCGAGCCGTTCATACGTACGACGGTCACGGCAACGAGCAACGCCAATTTCAATCGAGAGGAAAGCGCTCGTTCCGACACGATTTTTGAAGTCACGCCTGGCATTCGCGCGTCGGGACGCGGTCCGCAATGGTCGGCCGACGCGGCCTTCTCGGTGCAGGGCGTGGCCTACGCCTCGGGGTCGCAACAAAATCGCGCGTTGCCAGAAGGCGGCTTGCGCGTGAACGGCGAGTTGATCAAAAACTGGTTTTTCATTGAAACCGGCGCGAGCGCGATTCAGCAAACCGAAGACGTGTTTGGCGCGCGTCCGGTTGGACCGTCGACCTACAACAAATTCACCGTCGCGCAGTACCGTGTCAGCCCGTACATCGACCATGAATTTAGTGGCGGGCTGGGCCTTTTCATCCGTAGCGACAACGGATGGACCGATACGCTCGATGCGCCGCCGCGCACCAACGATGGCTATTACGGTTTGCATACCGTCCGCTTAAGCCAACGCCCGCAACCGGTGGGCGGTGCATTGGAATACACGCGCACCGAGACGCGGTTTTCCGGGCAGGACCAAGACGCCTTCTTCGAAGAAATTGGCCGTGGCGTTCTTAGTTACGCATTAGGCCCCACGCTCGTGGTGGGCGTGGTCGGGGGTTACGACCATTACAAGATTCCGTTCTTCGACGATCAACAATCGTTGTACGGCGCGCGCGCGAATTGGCGCCCAAGCGAACGGACCTTGTTGGATATCGATGTCGAGGACCGTTTCTTTGGCCGCAGCTGGCGAGTGCTCGCGCAGCATCGCTTGCCTCAAGTCGCGTTCGACGCGCGATGGTCGCGGGACGTGACGACGTCACCGCAAGCCATATTTTCCTTGCAGCCCACCGGCAACGTGGCGGGGTTGATCAATGAATCGCTGGGCGCATCGATTCGCGATCCCATTCAGCGCGAAAAGGCCGTGCGTGATTTCATGGCGCAGCGTGGCTTGCCCGAGTCCTTGCCTGGTTCCGTCAACATTTATTCGCAACGTGTCACGATCAATCAAACCTTGAGCGGCACCGTCACGCTCATCGGTGCGCGAAACACGCTTGCGTTCACCGCGTTTCGCACGCGGATCGAGGCATTGCGCACGCAAATCGAGGAGTTGTTCGCGCTCGATCCGCTCGCCGACAATAACGAGCAAACCGGATTCGGCGTGAGCTTCGCGCGTCGGCTAAGCCCAATCACGCGACTCACCCTCACGGCATTGCGTTTCGACACGCATGGCCTGGGTGAAAACAGCGACACGAAGACGAATCAAACCTCGATGGTGAGTGAATTAAGCCGTCAATTCGGTCGACGCGCCTCGTGGTTGATCGGGCTGCGTTGGCAGCACATCAATTCGAATATCGCGACTGACGCGACTGAATACGCCGCTTACACCGGCCTTTTGTATCGGTTCTAACGCCATGTACGAAAAGTTTTATGGCTTGAGCGCAGCGCCGTTTCAGCTCAATCCCGACCCTGCATTTTTCTTCGGTAGCCGCGGCCATAGCAGCGCCTACTCGTATTTGAAGTTTGGCGTCTTTCAAGGCGAGGGTTTCATCGTTGTGACGGGTGAAATCGGCGCTGGAAAAACCACGCTCGTGCGCGCCTTGCTCGAAGAGCTGGACGATCAGCAAGTCGTCGCGGCTCAGCTTGTCAGCACGCAGCTCGATGCGAACGATTTGCTACGCGCGGTGGCCGTCGCGTTTGGCTTACCCGTGAAAAGCACGAGCAAGGCCGAACTTATCGCGACGCTCGAAGCGTATTTGACCTTGCTCGTCGGTCGCCGCCAACGTGCGTTATTGATCGTTGACGAAGCGCAAAACCTCGCGCCCGAATCGCTTGAGGAATTGCGCATGTTGTCGAACTTTCAGCTCGGCGAGCGGCCCTTGTTGCAGAGCTTTCTCGTGGGCCAGCCCGAGTTGCGCGACCGTCTACGTTCGCCTTCGCTCGAGCAATTGCGTCAACGCGTGATCGCGTCCTACCACTTAGGTCCCATGGATGAGGACGAGACGCGCGCGTATGTCGAGCACCGTCTTAAGCATGTGGGTTGGAATGGCGATCCAAGCTTCGCCGACGATGCCTTCCATCCGTTGTATGCGTGGAGCCGTGGTTTACCGCGCAAGATCAACATGGTGTGCAACCGCGTATTGCTCGCGTCGTATTTGGCCGAACGGCATGCGGTGGAAGCGGCCGATGTGGAAGCGGTCGTGCAAGAGTTGCGCGTG
>DASTRU010000067.1:0-5574 GCA_035761045.1 Burkholderiaceae bacterium
ATTACGCGACGGATGCATATCGCCGCGTGGACGACAGGCCATTTGGCGGCGGGCCGGGCATGGTCATGATGGCCGAACCGCTTGCGCAAGCGATTGAAGCCGCGCGCGATGCGGCAAGCGGCCCGGCGCGAGTAGTGTTGATGTCGCCGCAAGGCAAGGCGTTGGATCACGCGTATATCGCGCGTTTGGCGAGCGAGCGTACGAGAACGATCGTGGTGTGCGGTAGATATGAAGCGATCGACGAAAGAGCGTTACGTTCGTTGATCGACGAGGAGCTAAGCCTCGGCGATTTCGTGTTGTCGGGTGGCGAGATCGCGGCGATGGCACTAATGGACGCCGTCGTGCGTCGATTGCCCGGCGTGTTGGGCGACGAGCAGTCGGCGGTGCAAGACAGTTTCACGGTCGAGGCGTCGGGGTTATTGGATTGTCCTCATTGGACGCGTCCCGAAGTTTGGCGGGGCGACGCGGTGCCCGAGGTGTTGTTGTCGGGGCATCACGGCAACATCGCGCGCTGGCGGCGCGAGCGGGCGTTGGAAGCAACGTTTAACAAACGGCCGGATTTGATTGAAAAGGCAAGGGCGCTACAACTCTTGAGCCCGGAAGACGAACAGTTTTTGCAGGGTCTGACGCTGGCACGCGATGTCGGCAAAGACATTGATTAACCCCATCCTCTGGGCGGCACAACATCAAGATCAGCCGTCCCACGATGGTTCAGGAGAACGATATGGACATTCTTAAAGTCCTCGAGCAGGAAGAAATCGCGCGTCTTGGGAAACAAATCCCTGAGTTCGCGCCCGGCGACACCGTGGTCGTGAGCGTCAACGTGGTTGAAGGCAGCCGTAAGCGCGCCCAGGCCTACGAAGGCGTCGTCATCGCCAAGCGCAACAAAGGATTGAACTCGAGCTTCATCGTCCGCAAAATCAGCTCGGGCGAAGGCGTGGAGCGTACGTTCCAGCTGTATTCGCCGTTGATCGCATCCATTGAAGTGAAGCGTCGTGGTGACGTTCGTCGCGCCAAGCTTTATTACCTGCGTGATCGTTCTGGTAAATCGGCACGGATTAAAGAGAAACTCCCGGGTAAAGCAGCTTCGGCGGCGAAGGAATAAGCCGGCCGGTGATTTTCAAACGACGGGGCGCTTCATGCGCCCCGTCGTGTTTTTGACTTTCTTCGTACGCCCATGAGCGAAGCCGATACGCCACCTCCAAAACGCGCGCCCTTCGATCCGGAAGCGGCACCGGTAATCGAACGGGGCGATGCGCGCGAGGCGGTGACGCACGCGATGCTCACCGCGACCTGGCTACGTACCGTATTCGATCGACCGCAACCGTGGGCCACGGAGTTGACCGATGAGTCGCGCATGTTGGCATCGCGCGACCCGGTCCCTGCGGCGGTGCTTATTCCCATCGTCGATCGTCCAGAAGGCGCGACGGTATTGCTGACGCGTCGCACCGCGCACTTGAACGACCATGCCGGGCAAATAAGTTTTCCTGGCGGCAAAGTCGATGCGGGCGATGAAGACCGCATCGCCACGGCACTACGCGAAACCCAAGAGGAAGTGGGCTTAAGCCATCGCTGTATTCATGTGATTGGTCAATTGCCCGATTACCTGACCGGTACGGGATTCATGGTCACGCCCGTTGTCGCGCTAATTGCCCCGCCGTTTTCCTTGACGCCCGATAGTTTCGAAGTCGCCGAAGTGTTCGAGGTGCCACTCGCGTTCCTAATGAATCCGGCCAACCACGAAACGCGTATGGTTCGTTGGTTTGACGATCAAACGGAATTCACGCGTCATTTTTTCGCCATGCCTTGGGAGTCGTCGTCGCGCAGCTATTTCATTTGGGGTGCCACGGCCGCCATGCTGCGCAATCTGTATCGCTTTCTATACGCTCAGCAGACCTAAGCGCGACGAAGAGCAAGAGTCGCCGGTTAGAATCGAAGCCCTCTGACCACGGCGACGCAAACCAAACTCATGGCGTTCATCTCCGTATTGTTGGCGCTGATGCTTGAGCAGTTTCGGCCGTTGCCAATGCGCAATCCCGTTTATCGAGTGATCGCGCGCACCGTTGACGCGACCGAGCGCTCGATGAACGCTGGCGAGCGCACCCACGGCATTTTGGCCTGGTGGTTGTTGGTGGGCGGTGCCTCGATCGTGATGCTTGCGCTCATGTGGGGCATTAGTCGATTCGGTGTATTGCCTTTGTTGGCATTCAACGTCGCCATCTTGTTTCTCACGCTTGGCTTTAGGCAGTTCAGCCACCCATTCACCGAAATTCAAATCGCGCTCGAAAACGGCAATACACAAGCGGCGCGTAACGTGTTGCAAGCATGGATGACGGAAATCACGCCTGATTTCTCGGCTGACCGTCTCACTCCCAACGAAATCACACGACATGCGATAGAGAGGGCCATGCTGTTGGCTCATCGCCATGTTTTCGGCGTGTTTTTTTGGTTTGTATTGGCCGGGGCGGCCGGCGCTGTCATGTATCGCCTAGCCGATTTCATGGCGCGCCGATGGAAGATCAAGTCGCCTGGGCATTTTGGTGGTTTTGCGGCCACGGCCTTTCGCTGGATCGACTGGGCGCCAGTTCGATTAACCGCCATAGGATTCGCCATCGTCGGTGATTTCGAGGACGCCATGTATGCATGGCGGCATCAGTCCTTCACGTGGCCCGATTCGCAAGCGGGAATCGTGCTGTCCGCGGGCGCGGGGGCCTTGGGTGTCAGACTCGGCGGAGGCCGCGACATGCCGCTCACCGCCACCACGCCCGAAGTGGAAGCCGATACGCGTGTCGATCCGCCCTTGGGTGTGGAAGCTCAGCCGGGTCATTTGCGTAGTGCGGTCGGGCTAGTGTGGCGTGCCATGTTGTTATGGCTAATCTTGTTGTTGATGTTGTCGATTGCCGCATGGATCACCTAAATCATGACGTTTGCTTAAAAAACTTCGGTTATGATTAGCGCCACTGTCGTATTACGCAGAGTAAAGAACAGTTAAACGCGCTTGCGGATTGACAACCCGCATCGAGGCGGCGCACGATGAGCGCAGTTCCTCAACGTCAAGCGTGGTGTGCATGTGGTTAATGCGCTTCACGCATCGGCCTCAAATTCCCCCTCGTATTCAAGAATCTCGCAAGTCGCGGTGTTTAAGCGTTGCGTAGGCAATTCCGAAAGATTCTTGGCGAGGTCTAATCCAAAGGTTTTCCATGAGCGAAACGATCAAGCACGTTTCCGACGCTTCTTTCGAGCAAGACGTACTCAAGTCCAATACACCCGTACTAGTGGATTACTGGGCGGAGTGGTGCGGTCCTTGCAAGATGATTGCGCCGATTCTCGACGAAGTCTCGCGCGAGTACGCAGGCAAGATTGCGATCGCGAAGGTCGACGTCGATTCCAATCAAGGCACCGCGGCCAAGTTCGGTATTCGCGGTATTCCCACGCTGATGCTGTTTAAAAACGGCTCGGTTGTCGCAACCAAGGTCGGTGCGCTCAGTAAGTCGCAGTTGACCGCTTTTCTCGATAGCCACCTCTGAAACCGCCCCGCCGCCACCCGAAGCAACGCCTTCCGCGGGCGCCTTTCCCGGCCGATGAGGTCGAAGGCGCCGGCACCCCCCTTCCGCCTGGTCCGCCGAGGCCATCCATGCATCTCTCAGAACTCAAGGCACTGCACGTCTCCCAACTCCTCGAGATGGCTAACCAGCTCGAGATCGATAACGCGAACCGCATGCGCAAGCAGGAGCTGATGTTCGCGATCCTGAAAAAACGCGCCCGTACGGGTGAGCAGATTTTTGGCGATGGCGTGCTCGAAGTTTTGCCCGATGGATTCGGCTTCTTGCGTACGCCCGAGATGAGCTATCTCGCGAGCACGGACGACATTTACATCAGTCCATCGCAAATCCGCCGGTTTAATTTGCATACCGGCGATTCGATCGAAGGCGAAGTGCGCACGCCCAAGGACGGCGAGCGTTATTTCGCGCTGGTGAAGGTGGATAAGGTCAACGGCGTCACGCCCGAACAGAACAAGCACAAGATCATGTTCGAGAACTTGACGCCGCTCTTCCCGGATGAGCCGCTCAAGCTCGAGCGGGACATGAAGGGCGAAGAGAACATCACGAGCCGCATCATCGACATGATCGCGCCGATCGGTAAGGGTCAACGCGCGTTGTTGGTCGCGTCGCCCAAGAGCGGCAAGACGGTGATGATGCAGCAGATCGCTCACGCGATTCTCGCGAACCACCCCGACGTGGTGATGATGATTCTGTTGGTAGACGAGCGCCCGGAAGAAGTGACCGAGATGCAGCGTTCGGTGCGTGGAGCCGAGGTCATTAGCTCCACCTTCGACGAGCCCGCCACGCGCCACGTGCAAGTCGCCGAGATGGTGATTGAAAAAGCCAAGCGCTTGGTCGAGATGAAGAAGGATGTCGTCATCCTGCTCGACTCGATCACGCGGCTCGCGCGTGCCTATAACACCGTCGTGCCCACATCGGGCAAGGTGTTGACGGGCGGCGTGGATGCCAACGCCTTGCAACGGCCGAAGCGTTTCTTCGGCGCTGCCCGCAATATCGAAGAGGGCGGTTCGCTCACGATCATCGGCAGCGCACTGGTGGAAACCGGTTCGCGCATGGACGACGTGATCTACGAGGAATTCAAGGGCACCGGCAATATGGAGATTCATCTCGAGCGCCGGCTCGCCGAGAAGCGCGTGTACCCGGCGATCAATCTCAATAAGTCGGGCACGCGTCGCGAGGAGTTGCTGATTCCGCGTGAAATGCTTCAAAAGATTTGGATTCTTCGTAAGCTCATCTACGACATGGACGAGATCGAGGCGATGGAATTTATCCTCGGCAAGATGAAGGAAACGAAGAACAACGTTGAATTCTTCGACATGATGCGTCGGGGCGGCTAAGCCGAATTGCTCAAGCTGGCGGGCCCCCGTACAATCGCGCGTTTTTCACCGGGCACGTAGCGCTAGGCAACGACGGACGCCGGCGACCCATAATTTAGGAATTCAAATGAAAGAAGGCATTCACCCTGATTACCGCGAAGTCGTGTTCATGGACATGTCCAACGACTTCTCCTTCATCACCCGTTCAACGATTCAAACCAAGGAAAAAACCAAGTGGACGGATGGCAAGGAATACCCGCTGGTCAAGCTTGAAGTGACTTCCGAGTCGCATCCGTTTTATACCGGCAAGCAAAAGGTGCTCGATACCGCCGGCCGTATCGACAAGTTCCGCCAGAAGTTTGGCAATCGCACTGGCAAGGCCGCGTGAGATCGCATCTTTTGCACCGCGCAACAAGGGCAGCTTCGGCTGCCCTTGTCGTTACTGCTGACGCGATCATCGGCTCATGAATCGCCCGCCTGTTCGCCTGACTGAACAAGCCGTCGCGAAATTTCCGCGGTGGGTGTTGTTCGCGATCATGCTCGCCTATGCCTTGCCTGGCTTGTTTGGCCGAGATCCATGGCGATCGGACGACGCCATCGGTTTTGGGGTGATGTGGACGATGGCGCAGGGTAGCTGGCGCGATTGGCTTATTCCCAATGTCGTCGGCGCGCCGTTTTTCGACGACGGTCCGTTG
>DASTRU010000068.1:0-3801 GCA_035761045.1 Burkholderiaceae bacterium
GCATACCTGGGCCGCGACGACGGCTTGCCAAGCCAGGGACGATGTCGGCAAATTCACAAGCAAAACTCGAGAAAGCTCTCGCCGTTACTGACGTAATTATTCAAATTCATAAATCTGCCACTCGCCGTGTTGACGTTGAAAATAAAAACCCGCCGGGGCGCGACGCCACCGGCGGGTCGACATTTTTAGTGTGATTAAAGCGTTGGGTAAGCGCCGCTGCGCGCCATTTCAGTTAGACGCGCGACACGCTCCTCGGTGGACGGGTGCGTGCTGAACATATTGCGCAGCCCGCCGCCGGATAGCGGATTCATGATCATCATTTGCGCGGTCGCGGGATGGCGTTCCGCCGCCTCCAGCGGAATGCCTTGCGCATAGCGATGGATTTTTTCCAGCGCGGCCGCAAGCGCTTGCGGGTCGCCCGAAATCTCCGCGCCGCCGCGATCGGCTTCGAATTCGCGCGCACGGCTGATCGCCATTTGAATAAGCGACGCCGCCAAGGGCGCGAGGATCATGACCAGCATGCCCACGATCGGATTGGCGGGCCGGCCCTCGCTGTCGCGGCCGCTAAAGAACATCGCGAAGTTCGCGAGCATCGAAACCGCGCCAGCCATCGTCGCGCTGATGGTGCTGATCAAAATGTCGCGATGACGGACATGAGCCAACTCGTGCGCCATAACGCCGCGCAACTCGCGCGCGGTCAACACGCGAAGAATGCCGGTGGTGGCCGCGACGGCGGCGTTTTCCGGATTACGGCCAGTGGCGAACGCGTTGGGCGCTTCTTCGTCGATCAAATACACACGCGGCATCGGCAGCGAGGCGCGTTGCGCGAGCTCGCGCACCATGTTGTAGAACTGCGGCGCGCTGGCTTCGTCGACCTCGCGGGCGTTGTACATCTTCAGCACTAGCTTGTCGCTAAACCAATAGCTAAAGAAGTTCATGGCCAGCGCGATGCCGAGCGCGACGATCATGCCTTGTTGGCCGCCGATCACCGAGCCGATCGCCATAAACAAAGCGACGATGCCCGCCATCAGCACAGCCGTCTTCATCATGTTGAACATAGCGTTGTTTCCCCGTGAACGCTCCCAATTCGGAGCGCGAGTTAGATGCCTGCGAGTCACGTAGATTCAAGACCGGCAGCCCATTTCAGCCCATTTGAATCATCAACTTTGCAACTGGTTGCGACAGCTCTTCATGCGCGACGAACCGCCGACGAATTCTCAAGCGGAAATCACAAACCGGTCTCCAGGCGCGATGTTGGTTCCTGCTAAAAAATCACGCGCGTTAAGTCGCCGACCACCGGGCCGTTGCAGTTCGGTGATACGCACGGCACCTTCGGCACAAGCCACCACCACGCCATTCGCATCGGCGTGCAAAACCTCGCCCGCCGATCCGGAAGATTCGATCGCCTCAGCCTGCCAGAACTTAAACGTTTCCCGCGCGGCCATCGGCGCACGACCCGCGAAGACCGCGTGCGCGCCCGGCATTGGGTTGAAGGCGCGGATGCGCGCGGCCACGAGGGCGGCTGGTTGGTTGAAGTTCACCGCCGCCTCATGCTTTTCGATCTTCGCGGCGTACGTCACGCCGGCCTCGGGTTGAGGGCGCGCGGACAGCGTCGGCAGCGTGGACAAGGCTTCAACGATCAATCGCGCGCCCAACTCGGCCAAACGATCGTGCAAGCTTGCCGCCGTATCGTGGGCGAGGATGGGGATTGGCGCGTCGAGCAGCATCGGGCCGGTATCCAGCCCGGCGTCCATTTGCATGATGGTGATGCCGGTCATCGCATCGCCCGCCTCGATCGCGCGCTGAATCGGCGCGGCACCTCGCCATCGCGGCAACAGCGATGCGTGAATGTTTAAACAGCCCAAACGCGGGATTGCCAACACTTCGGGCGGCAAGATCAGCCCGTAGGCCGCGACGACCATCACGTCGTGTTCAACACCGCGTAGATGCGATTGCGCGGTCACACCCTCGGGCAGCGATGTGCCGTCCTTGCGCGCGCTACGCAGCGTGACGGGTTGCGCCACTGGAATTCCCGCTTCAACCGCCGCGCGCTTGACCGCGCTCGGTTGTGGTTGAAGACCCCGCCCGGCGGGGCGATCTGGTTGAGTCAACACCAAGGGAATGTGAAAACCGGCGGCATGAATCGCCTTGAGGGCACAGGCCGCGAACGGCGGCGTGCCAGCGAACACCACGCGCAACGGCGCGCGCGCGTGGCTTGGGAAATGAAACGTCATTACTTCAACTCGTGTGCTCGCGTTCGCGCGCGGCCTTTTGCAATTTCGTCTTGATACGGTTTCGTTTGAGCGTCGAGAGATATTCGACGAACACCTTGCCGTTGAGATGATCCATCTCGTGCTGCACGCATACCGCGAGCAAACCATCGGCCTCGAACTCGAAGGGCTGACCATCCAAGCCCAAGGCGCGCACACGAACGCGATCGGGGCGCTCGACGTCATCGTAAAAACCCGGGACCGACAAGCAACCTTCTTCCCAAACCTTGGTTTCGTCGCTGGCCCACACGATTTCCGGATTGATCAACGTAATGAGTTGGTTTCGCTCCTGCGACACGTCGATCACGATCAAACGTTCGTGCACATCGATTTGCGTCGCGGCCAATCCCACGCCGGGCGCGGCATACATCGTCTCGGCCATGTCTTGCGCGAGTTGACGAATCCGCGCGTCGATCTCGCGCACGGGAACGGCGACTTTGTGCAAACGCGGATCGGGGTAACTCAGAATAGTAAGTAGTGCCATGGCGACTAAAACCTCAATACCGCTTGATACTTGGCTGTTGATCGACTGAAAAGTCCCACCACGCATGGACGCTCAAGTGTGCAATCCAACACGCGACAAGAGGCCGTTTCCTTGCGGCGTTAGTCCGTTGTCGGCAGAATCGGCCGCAAACTATAAGAAGTACAGGCGCTGACGAAGTTCCGAGGTGCCGCCGCTACCGATAAGTGTGTTTGCATCGAATACGGTTCACACACGAATCGATCACATTATTGAACCGCATTCTTCCACGAGGGAGTGCATGAAAAAGATTAGCACGCCCACTGTCGTCGCTCTCATTGCTTGTGCGGCCTCGGTGTCGTCTGTAACGCCCGTGTTGGCGCAGACTTTTCCTAACTTGCCCATCACGTCGGAGCAACGCGCGACCGCGGATCAAGTCGCGCAAGCAGGCGTTCCACTTTCGGAGCTTTCGCCAAATGCGCCCGACAGCTACACCGTCAAGCGCGGCGATACTTTGTGGGGAATTTCGGGCTTGTATTTGCTGCGTCCGTGGCGTTGGCCCGAGTTGTGGGGCATGAACCGCGACCAAATCGCCAATCCCCATTTGATTTATCCGGGCCAAGTGCTGTACCTCGACAAATCCAACGGGCGCGCGCGTTTGCGCGTCGGCCAACCGGTGGGTAACGGCGCGGGCGGCGATACCGTCAAGCTCACGCCGCAAGTACGTATTGAATCGAGCGGCGGCTTGCCGATTCCGGCCATTCCCGCAAGCGCGATCGAGCCATTCCTAAGTCAGCCATTGATCGTCGACGAAGCGGGCCTCGCAAGCGCGCCACGCGTGGTCGCGACGCAAGAAAGCCGGTTGTTCACCGGCAAGGGCGACAAAATCTACACGCGAGGAATGCCCGCCGATAACGCAACCAAGACCTGGCAAGTGTTCCGCCCCGCGCGTCCGCTGTTGGACCCTGATACGCGACAAGTCGTGGCGTACGAGGCGATGTATCTCGGCGAGGCGCAAACCACCCGCGCGGGCGATCCGACGACGATGGTGATCACCACGTCCAAGGAAGA
>DASTRU010000069.1:0-17920 GCA_035761045.1 Burkholderiaceae bacterium
AACATCAAAGGCATTCGTGTATCGCAAGATTTATTCGACGACTTGTCGGACGACCCCAACGACTGGTCGCTCGCGATCGCGGCCGAAGCATCCACGCGACTGCCCACCGAATCGCCCTTGATCACGCGTCCGTTCGATTACGGCACCGTCATTAGTTATAGCTTCGAGGTCGCGCATTGGCAGGCCACGCGGTTTTCAAACGGCACGCGTTACGGCGTGTGGTATGGCGCGCTCGACGTGGAAACGACGGTGTATGAAACCGTGTATCACTGGCGGCGTTTCGTGCTCGATAGTTATGCGAAGGTCGATCGTGAAATCGTTGGCGAGCGTCGGGTGTTCAACGTGCGTTGCGACGCGCTTTTGCTTGATTTTCGTGGTCGCGAGCGTGCCTATCCCAAATTAATCGATCGCAACGATTACACCTTCGCGCAACGCGTGGGTGCCTATGTCGCCGAGCAGGGGCTTAATGGTTTAGTCGTAAGGTCCGCGCGGTGCGATGGCGTGATCGCGGCCGTCTTCAAGCCCGAGCGCTTATCCAATCCACGCGATCGATGTTTTCTTACCTATCGCACCAATCCTTGTGTCGATCGTTGCGTCGTGGAGCGCACGCCCGGGCGACGTTGGATGGATATCGTCCCGAGCAGCCTAAGTTAAAGCGTGTAGTGCTCCACATTTCGCGCGCGTGTTTAGGTTTGCCGAACCGCCGCGCTTCGTGTTGTGCGAAATGTCGAAGCAGCCAAGTCGCCGCCTCGTTACGGTCGAATCGTGTTTCGATCCGCTTTTCGCCGCCGCCTTTCTCGCCCGCTTGTCGTGGCCGCCGCCGCGACCATCGCGTTCGTGCCAATGGCCGCGCGCGCGATCGATACGCCCGCGTGCGTGACGAGTCCCATACGCGCGCAGCAAGTGGCCGCAAGCGATTCCGCGATGGTGGCGACCTTGCAAGCCGCGCTCGGCGAAGTCGCGGTGCCCGAATCCGTCAAGCTGATATTCGCGCGCTTGACCGCGGCGAATTCCGCCGAACCGGCGCGCGATTACAAGTTGCTGGGCTATCGCGGGCCGGCGTTCACCGCGCACGCGGCCGCGCCTGGCGTCGTGCTGGTTTCCGATCGACTATGGACCGAGGCCGGACGAAGCGAGTCGGATATCGCGGCGGTGCTCGCGCATGAACTCGCGCATTTGCAGCTTGCGCATTCGCATATCGCGGGATGCCGCGCGTTGAAGTTCGTGGACTCCGAGGAATGGGACATCGGCGCCGCCGTGCAAGCCGTGTTGAAGGTGGCGAAGAAAGAACCTTCGGTCGCGCAAGCATGGAACACGATGCAACAACGATTTGAATTCGAGGCCGATGCCTTAGGACTTACCTTCTTGCGTCGCGCCGGGTACGACCCGCGCGCCTTGCCTCGCTTATTGCGCCGCTTGTCCGAACGATCCGACAGCGCCGAACGCGACGCGCAAACCACGGCGAGCACCCATCCCGCGTTACAACGACGTATAGAAGCCGCCGAACGTCATCTCACGCGCGATCATTAGGAACCCGCGCGCCCTCCGCGTTACTTAGCCCAGGCTTTCGATTGCGACAGAATTGGCGAATCACATTCTCGCGAGTGACGCATGCTTGGACAGGTCAGCGGTTTATCCCAGGGCGGATTGGCGGCATCGCTTAACAACCTTGCGTTAAGCGACGGCAGCGCAGCATTGCACGAACGTTTGCGCCGAGCGGACATTCCGATTCGCGACGAACACCGGCTCCATGAGTTGACGAATGCGGATGCGCGCGCGCAGGTGGACGCATTGATCGATTGGTGGATGGACATGCGTCGCGAGGATCCGCGTCTTTCATTCGACGCGGCACTCGATTTTTTATTTACCTCGGGCGCGCATCGTCGCGCGTTTGAAGGCGCGGCATCGTTGATCGAACTCGATGCCTTGGACAAGCGGCCGGCGCATTGGGACGACAATCCGCACGAGCATTGGGTCCATTACCTGGCGCATTGCGGCGACGATGGTTTCGCGCTGGAAGAACAAGGCGACGCGCATCAACGCATCGAGCTTAAGGACCGGTTTCAACAGCTCGCGCGGATTGGCCTCGCGCTCGATCCGCCGCACGAGGATTTGTCTCGGCTTCCGATGTTCGCGGCGGTCACGTCCAACAACATCGATGCGGTGAAAGCGTTAGCCGATTTAGGCGTGCGGCTTAGTCCGCAAGGCGCGGAGGGCTTAACACCATTGCACTTCGTCACGCAACGGCGTCAATCACCAATGCTGAGCGCGTTGTTGGAATGCGGCGCGAATGCCGACGCGGCGATGGCCAATGGACAAACCGCTTTGCATATCGCCGCCGATAGCGGCGACCTTGCATCGATCAAGTTACTACTCAAGCACGGCGCCAACCCGAACGCGTGCATGCAAGATGACTCGACGCCGATGCATCGGGCGATTTATCACGGCCATGTCGATGTCCTCACGACGCTGTTGGATAACCAAGCCAATATCGATGCGGTCGACCTGCAACGAATGACGCCATTGGGATATGCGCTGCTGATCGGGCGCCACGAAACCATTTCGTGTTTGTTGGAGCGCGGCGCCGACGTGAATCGGCCGCTGTCGTTTGGTAAGACCGCGCTCCACTTAGCCATGGCGACCGAGCTGCAAGCGTTCGTCGAGCCCATTCTTAAACGAGGTGCCCAAGTCAACGTCGAGGACGAGCAAGGCAACACGCCGTTGCACGCCGCCGTCTTGGAGGACAACGCGTTGGCGACGCGGCTCTTGCTGCTGCACGGTGCACGACCCGGTTGCGCGAACGCACTGGGAAATACACCGTTGAAGCTCGCGCGTGACTGGGCAAGTTCGGAGGTATTGGGTTTATTGAACGCGCATGCTGCTGACTAAGCGACAGGCGTCACCGACCGTCGCCCTCCCATGTGTAGGTGGGAATTTGCTGGAGTCGCGTGCCGATTTGAATCGTGATGCCACGCGCTTGCGTGAGTTCGATGTCGGCAAGGTCGCCGGCGTACTCGTTCACGGTTGTGCCGTCGTCCACATAGACCACGATGGGCAGCCCGGTAATGCCCGCGACATTGTTGCGAGAAAGCGGTTGACCCCAGATCGCGAAGAACTGGCCTAGGGTGAACCGCGTTTTCTCGATCGCTTCGACATGCAGCAATCCCGACCCATCATGGGTATGCAGCATGTAATGACAGGCGCCCTGATCGGGTCGCGCGCTCACCAACCCAATGCCCGCGGGCACGGTCAGCATCTGGCCATTGCGGATGATGCTTAGGTGCGTATGCACGTGATAGGTGGTGTTTTGCGAGTTCACTAGCCCACACCCAATACCCGCGACGGGTTGGCCCTGTCCCGCGAATGTCGCGCTGGAGGTGGGCCAATAGGCGGTGCCGAGGGTGCTGCCACGTTCCAGGCGAATCAAGGTGGTCAATGGCGGCAGGCTGGCCGTTGGCGACGACGTGGAATCGTTCGCCGGGGGTGAATCGGTCGTGGTGTCGGGGTTGGAGTTGTCGGGTGTTGAGGATGTATCCGCCGGAGCGGGTGCGGCGGCGAGAGGTGGCGTGCTACTGCTCGCCGTTTCGCCGCCCCCACCGCCACAAGCAGCTAACGGGATAACACATAACAACGACAGGATGCGAAGCCGTGCGGTCTTGTTCATAGGTCGAGGGTGAAGTGGAGGGATAGACCACCGCGAATCGCGGAGGCGGGCGCCATTGGCAAACGTCATGCCACCTTCGACAAAACCAGCTTCGATGACGCAAGCAAGTACTTCCACACGTTTATCGACGAGAAGTTCTTACTCGTTAACCAGTGCGCGTTTCGTAATAACTAGCGGGTTGACGCGTCGCAACAAGTACCCTAATTTGCACTGCAACAAATTGATAAGACTTTTATTGCCAGCCTATTGCCATCCATATGGATGGTGTTAGGATGTTCTCGCGATAAACGCTGAAATGAGCGACATGAACAACGCTGAAACTCCAAGCAAGGGCGATAGCGAAAAAATCACGATCAATTTGGGGCCGGTTGACCTCGGACAGATCGATTTGCTGGTGCGCGAGGGCTTTTACGCCAATAGAAGCGACCTCATCCGCACCGCGATTCGCCAACAACTCGCTCAACACGCCGAAGTGATCCGTCAAGGCACCGCTCGGCAATCGCTTGTGCTGGGTTTGCAGCATCTCGGACGCGCGGAGCTTGAAGCCGCGCGCGCGGCCGGGCAGCGATTACGTCTGAACGTGCTCGGACTCGCACGTATTGCCGACGATGTGCCGCCCGAGTTGGCACGCGAGGTCATCGAATCGGTTTTTGTCCTCGGCATGTTGCAAGCAAGTCCAGCGGTAAAAGCCGCGCTTGCCGACCGCATGCGTTGACGCCTCCATCCATCAAGAGGACTGCCATGAAAGCTGACTTTCTAGCCTCGATGCAAAAAGCCACCCGCCTGACGCGATCCGGCGATCTTCAATCGGCCATGACGGCCCTGAGCGAAGCCTTGCTCAATAAAACCGCCGCTCCCGCATCCAAGTCGGCGCGGCGCGATACCTTCGCGGCCGACGTCATCGACGTTGAATGCCGTGAAGTCCGGGACACTTGCATCGAACCTCGTGTGGCCACGTCGGCCGCATCGTCGAAAGCCCACTCAGTGCCTTCATCCACATCGCCGCTTCCCGATATGTCCGACCTTGCCGAAACCTTGCGCCGTTTCGGCCTCGGCGATCTCGCGACCACCGTTCCCACCGCGAAAACCCGTTCGCGCGATGTTAAACACGAGGACGCGCCCGGCCGGTTTCTAGCGCATCGCTTCAGCAACGCGGCCGGCGCGCGCGGTTACAAGCTCTACATTCCCAAGAACGCGAGCGCGGGGGCGCGGCCAATGATCGTGATGCTTCACGGTTGCACGCAAAATCCCGACGATTTCGCGGCTGGCACGCGCATGAATGCGCTGGCCGAGCGGCACGGCATCTATGTGCTTTATCCGCAGCAAGAAAAAACCGCCAACGGCTCGGGCTGTTGGAATTGGTTCGAGCCACGCGACCAACGCCGCGACCATGGCGAGCCGGCCATCCTCGCCGGCATGACACGCGAAGTCATGGCCGAGTATCGGATCGATCCGAAGCGGGTGTACGTCGCGGGCTTGTCGGCCGGCGGCGCGATGGCCGCGAACCTGGCCGTGACGTATCCGGATCTTTACGCGGCGGTCGGCGTGCATTCGGGCTTGCCGTACGGCGCCGCGCACGACATGCCATCGGCCTTCTCGGCGATGCGCCGGCCCAATGGCAATAGTGCTTCGCATCGCATTCCCATCGCGGCCATCGTCTTTCATGGCGACCATGACACGACGGTGCACCCGGACAACGGCGTGGCCGTCGTCGCGCAAGCCGCGCCCGCGCGAACCAAGGACGAGGTGGTGCAAGGCGAGGCCGCGCCCGGCCGCGAGTATTCGCGTCGCATCCGCCGCGACGCGCAAGGCCACGCCGTGGTCGAGCATTGGGTCGTGCATGGCGGCGGACACACCTGGTTTGGTGGTAGTCCTAACGGCTCTTACACCGATCCATTAGGGCCCGACGCAAGCGCTGAAATGCTGCGATTCTTCCTCGAGCATCCACGCGCCAAGTAAGGCCTTCGTATCGCCGTCATCGGCATCCGCTACGCTTGCGGACTGCTCGCGCGCGGAGGTTTGTTGGTACAAGCACCGCGCGCGACGAGCCTTACGGAGACTGAAAGCGTGCTGCGCGCATTTGAAAAGCTTGTTCATCCATATCCGGAAGCGGCGCCCGCCACGCCGCCTAAGTCATTCGCCGCCTTTTTATGGGCGTGCACCCGTGGGCTTCGGCCGTGGCTTTTGGCGCTCACGCTTTTTACCGTTGGTATCGGCGTATTCGAGGCGCTGTTATTTAGCATGCTCGGCGGCATCGTCGACCGCTTGAATCAAGTCGCGCCCGCTCAACTATTTACCCAGCACGGGCACTTGTTGCTCGCGCTCGCCGCGGTGCTCGCGGCAAGCCTTGGCCTTGTGTTGTTGCAAAGCGCGCTCAAGCATCAAACCCTCGCGGGTAACTTCCCGATGCTGTTGCGATGGAATTTTCATCGCCTCATGCTTGGGCAAAGCATGAGTTTTTATCAAGACGAATTCGCCGGACGCGTCGCGGCGAAGGTCATGCAAACCGCGCTTGCCGTGCGCGAGACGTGGATGATCATGGCCGAGCTGTTGGTCTTCGTCGTGATCTATTTCGTCACCTTGCTCGCCGTGCTTGGTGGGTTTGATGCGTGGATGCTGTTGCCATTCGTGTCGTGGCTTGCGTTGTACGCCTTGTCGCTTAAGTACTTCGTGCCACGACTAAGTCGCGTATCGAAGGCGCAAGCCGACGCGCGCGCGCTGATGACCGGCCGCGTCACCGATGCCTACGCCAATATTCAAACCGTCAAACTGTTCTCGCACGCGCGTCGCGAGTCGAGTTACGTGCGCGGCGCGATGCAGGAGTTCATGGTGACGGTCCATGCGCAAATGCGGCTGGTGACGGGGCTTGAACTCACCAATCACGCACTAAGCATGGCCTTGATCGGCAGCACCGCGGGCGTGGCGCTTTATTTGTGGTCCAAGGGGCACGTCACCGTCGGTGCCGTGGCGGCGGCCACGGCCATGGGCGTGCGGCTTAATGGCCTGTCGCATTGGGTGATGTGGGAGATGGCGTCGCTCTTCGAACACATGGGCACGGTGCAAGACGGCATCAACACCTTGTCGCGTCCGCATACGGTGATCGACAAACCGGATGCGAAACCGTTGGTCGTCACGCGCGGCGAAATTCGCTTCGAGCACGTGTGCTTTCACTACGGTGAAAACAAACGCGTGATTAACGACCTATCGTTGCATATCAAGCCGGGTGAAAAGATTGGCTTGGTTGGTCGATCGGGCGCGGGTAAGTCGACGATCGTCAACTTGCTGCTTCGGTTTTACGACGTTGAGTCGGGCCGTGTGTTGGTCGATGGGCAAAACGTCGCGCATGTCTTGCAAGACAGTTTGCGCGAGCGTATCGGCATGGTCACGCAAGACACGTCGTTGTTGCATCGCTCGGTGCGCGACAACATTTTGTACGGGCGCCCCGACGCGACCGAAGAAGAAATGGTGGCCGCGGCCAAACGCGCCGAAGCCCACGAGTTCATTCAACACCTTACCGATCCTTCCGGCCGTCGGGGTTACGACGCGCATGTGGGCGAGCGTGGCGTCAAGCTCTCGGGCGGACAACGGCAGCGCATCGCGATCGCGCGCGTGATGTTGAAGGACGCGCCCATCTTGCTGCTCGATGAAGCCACGAGCGCGCTCGATTCCGAAGTGGAAACCGCGATCCAAGCAAGCCTGTACAAATTGATGGAAGGCAAGACCGTCGTGGCGATCGCGCATCGTTTGTCGACCATCGCGGCGATGGACCGATTGGTCGTGCTCGACCACGGAAAAATCGTGGAGGAGGGCGACCATAAAAGCTTGTTGGCCAAGGGCGGGTTGTATGCGCGCTTGTGGGCGCATCAAAGCGGCGGTTTCTTGGGCGAGGAAGTGGAAGAGAGGGTTTAACCGCCGCTTGATGCGTTCATCCATCGTTACTGAACACGCGCTAAATCGTCCTCCCGTGTTTTCCATAAGGAATAGACGACGCCCGCCACGATTAAACCAAAGGTGACCGACAGCGAGATCACCGCTGGAATCTTGCCGACAATGCCGACTAAGAAAATCTTCGTGCCGATGAATACAAGCACCGCGGCGAGCGCGTATTTCAAGTACTTAAAGCGATCGATCATCGCCGCCAACGCGAAGTAAAGCGCGCGCAGGCCCAGGATCGCGAAGATATTGCTCGTGTAGACGATGAATGGGTCGGTGGTGATGGCGAATATCGCCGGTACGGAATCCACCGCGAAGACTAAGTCGGCGAATTCAACCAACACCAGCGCGAGGAACAATGGCGTGGCGAAGCGCACGATTTTTCCGGTGCTTGGATCAAGCTCCTTCACCCAAAACGAATTGCCACGCAGTTCGTCGGTGACGCGCATATGTCGCTTTAAAAACTTAAGTAGCGGGTTGTTGGCGATATCGGGTACATGCTCGGCCGCGAACCACATCTTGACGCCGGTGATGACCAAGAACGCGCCGAAGATATAAAGAATCCAACTAAATTCGCTAACTAGGGTCGCGCCCACGCCAATCAAAATCGCGCGCAATACGATCACGCCGAGAATGCCCCAGAACAACACGCGGTGTTGGTACCGCCTGGGGATAGCGAAGAATCCAAATATCAACGCGATGACGAAAACGTTGTCCATCGAGAGTGATTTCTCGATGAGAAAGCCCGTGTAATACGCGATGCCGCTGGACGCGCCCATCGTGGCCCAAATCCAGGCGCCGAAAAGAAGCGCGACTCCGATGTAGCCCGCCGATAACACCAAACTCTCGCGCACGCCAATCTCGGTATCGCTTCGGTGCAAAACGCCTAAATCCAGCGCGAGCAACGTCAGCACGACGCCGATGAATACGAACCACGCCCACGCGGGTTTTCCAAGAACATCCGCCATCAAAAGCGGCATTAAGGCGTCCATCGCGAAATCCTCCAAAATTTTTTACTGGGAACGGCCCCATCTTCGAAAATTTGGCGGTTCGAAAGGATCAGCGATAAGGTGAGTTTTAGTTCGGTTTTTTCGAAGCGAGGCGCATGTGTTGAATTACCGGCATTTGTATTACTTCTGGGTCGTGATCAAGGAGGGCGGCTTCGCGCGCGCGGCGGAGCGGTTGGACATGGCCGTGCAAACCATCAGCGCGCAGGTGCGCGAGCTGGAAAAAACACTGGGGCATCAGTTGCTGAAACCGTCGGGGCGCGGCGTGGCGATGACCGAAGCCGGCCATGCGGCGTTCGTGCGTGCCGAGGAAATTTTTCGGCTCGGTCGGCTCCTCGTCGATGAGGTTCAAGAAGCCGCGACGCGTCCGTCCATGCGACTTGCGGTCGGAATGTCCGACGGACTTTCCAAGCTCGCCGCCCATGCGTTATTGGAGCCGGTGTTGACAACGCCATCGTTACGATTGGTTTGCCACGACGGCGAGTTCGAGCAACTCCTAAGTGAATTGGCGTTGCACGATTTGGACGTGGTCTTGGCGGGCCAGCCAGCGCCGCGCAATCCTAATTTGCGTTTGATCAGCGAACGCTTGATCGAATCGCCGATCGATTGGGTTGGCGCGACGACCTTGCTGCGCAAGTCGCATATCGATCAATTTCCACAATCCCTAAGTCGTTTGCCGGTGTTGTTGCCCACCGGACATTCGCCGTTGCGGTCGATCTTGGATCGTTGGTTCGAGTCGCAAGGCCTAAGGCCCAATATCGTTGGCGAGTTCGAGGACAGTGCGTTGTTGGCGGTATTCGCCGCGCGCGGACTGGGTGTTTTTCCCGTCAGTCGCTTAGGCGCGAGCGACGTGCGCGTCATGCGCAATGTGCGTTTGCTTGGTCGATGCGAAGACGTGCGCGAGGAGATCTATGCCATCCGTTCACGACGCGGTCAGCATCATCCCCTCGTATTGCGATTGATCGACGCCGCGCATCAAACGCGCGTGGCTTAATGATGTTCGATGCTGTCAATCACGCGTTCGGCCATGGCGCGGGCCAATTCGCGTTCGCCGACGAGCACCGTTCCCGCGCCCTCGCGTTCAAGCAATGCCGCTTCCTCTTCGTTTTGGCCGCGTACCACGACTTGGATATTTGGATTGAGCGTGCGCGCGGTTTCCACCATGCGGCGTACTTGCATCGTCTCGGACGCCGCGATGACGAGCACACGTGCTTGCGCGATATGCGCTTGAATCAATACCGCTGGTTCCGCCGCGTCGCCGCACACCGCCGCGTAACCTTCCGCGCGTAAACGCTCGACGATTTCGCGATTTTCATCAGCCACCACGAACGGAATACCACGTTCGCGCAACGGTTGCGCGATGTGCCGTCCCACGCGGCCATACCCAACCAACACGACTTGATTGGACAAATACTTGCGATCGGTCGACATCGGCAATTCCGCCAACGGATCGGGGCCGCGCTCAAACCATTTCGCGATGGGGCCGTGCGAACCCATCCAACGCATAAGTGGATTGATGATTGAAAACACAAGAGGATTCAGCGCGATCGACAACAACGCGCCGGCAAGAATAAGTTGCCGTCCTTCGGCGGGTAATAAATTAAGCGCGACGCCAAGGCCCGCGAGGATGAACGAGAACTCGCCGATTTGCGCTAAGCCCGCCGACACCGTGAGCGCGGTGTTGAGTGGATAACGCATGAGCAGCACGAGCATCATCGCGGCGATGGACTTACCCACCACGATGATGGCGACCACCGCGAGAACGCGTAATGGTTGGTCGATGAGTACACGCGGATCGAACAACATGCCCACCGATACGAAGAACAACACGGCGAACGCATCGCGCAAGGGCAGGGTTTCCTCGGCGGCACGATGGCTGAACTCCGACTCGCGCAACACCATGCCCGCGAAGAACGCGCCGAGCGCGAACGACACCCCAAACAACTTGGCGGAGCCGACCGCGATGCTGATCGCCGCCGCCACCACGCACAACGTGAAGAGCTCGCGCGAACCCGTGCGCGTGACTTGCCACAAGACCCACGGGAACACGCGCCGACCGACCACGAGCATGAATACGACGAACGCCGCGACATTGAGCAGGGTATGCGCGAGCGTGCGCCAAAGTTCGGCATGATTGCCCGTGTTCGACGCGCCGTTCAGCACGCCCGCCAACGGCGGCAACAACACCAACACAAGCACCATCGCCAAGTCCTCGACGACCAACCAGCCAACGGCGATGCGGCCGTCCAGCGAATCCACTTGGCCGCGACTTTCAAGCGCTTTAAGCAATACGACCGTACTGGCCACCGACAACGCAATGCCAAACACCAACGCGCCGCCCCACGACCAATTCCAACTCCACGCGACGGCCGTACCGAGCGCGGTGGCCACCAACATTTGAACGATGGCGCCCGGCAGCGCGATGCGGCGTACCGCGAGTAAGTCGCCGAGCGAAAAATGCAGGCCCACGCCAAACATCAACAACATGACGCCGATCTCGGCAAGCTGACCGGCGATGTCGACATCGGCGACAAAGCCTGGCGTCGCGGGGCCAATCATGATGCCGGCCAGCAAATAACCCACGAGGGCGGGCATGCGCAGCTTGGCGGCGATCACGCCCAGGAAAAGCGCCAGCCCAAATCCGGCGGCAAGGGTGACGATGAGGGGAATGGAATGTGGCATGCGCCGAAGTCTAACGACGCCGCCGGTAAGAAGTCTAAGAAGACGATTTGCGTGGTGGATCTTGCGTTAGCGTCAGCACGATGTCGGCGTACCACGCGCTATTGAGTCCTAATGATTCGTCCAACTCGCGGTCTCGCGTGCCGATGTCAAAACGCGACGAGTGCACGCCCAGTAGGCGAAACGGCAGTCCTTGTCGCGTGTCGACGTCGGCCGCGCGTTTCGCGACGACGGGCGCGCCGCTCGTACCACGATGGGTGCGGGCATCGGTCAAGAAGCAGCCTTGACCTTGAAAGCGCACGCCAAACGCCGACGCGATGATGGCGTGTCGCACCACCGGCAAGTGATGCCGCGTGTCATGAAATCCCAACGGAAAACCAACGATCAATAATGGATCGCCGACCGCGAACTCGTCGAGCTCGCGCACGAGATGCTCGGGGCTGAACGCGACGAATACGGTTTCCGTAGGCAGTCGCGCGCGATCGACCTCAAGCACGGCGACGTCGATCTCGCCGCCGCTGTCCGATCCTTGGCGCCAAGTGCTCGTGCCGTCGCGGTACAACGCAATCGAATGCTGGATCGACGACGTCATGTCGCGCACGTCCAAGTGCACGGTGATGTCAATCCGATCCGGAAAATGCGCGCTAGGCGCGTCGACCACCACGTGCCGACTTGTCACTAAATAAAGCCGGGCGTCGCGCTCGAAAAAAAATCCGGTCGCGCGCGTAAGCAGCCGATCGCCTAGGTAAGTGGCGATCGGAACCGACGTGAGCAGCAGCGACTCAACCACTTAGTCCCGCGCGAACCAGCGGTCATGACATCCGCGCAAGATCGCGCTTGATGCCCGCGATAACCGAGCACCACGTCACGCGCGAATGCGTCAATCGCCATAGCTTGTGTTCGTCGTAACGGGCGCGGCCACGTTGCACCGCGTATTCATAGGCCGCCATGCGTTCTTCCGCGCGTACGAGTCCGCGACGGGCGCTATCAAGCACATGAGCGAGGGTGGCGGGATCGGCATCCAAACGAGACGATTTCATCAGCTTCATCAACATCTCCTGTTCGTAAGCGACGGTATCGCGCTGATCCAACGCAAGGACCGAGCCTAAGGCAATCGCACGCGTGACATTCGATGCGTTTCGCTCGGGCACAAGGGCTGCCGTACTTCGTTAGTCCTAACGATCGCACGCCCTGTTGGAGGTAAATATGTCCAGACCCGAGAGCAAGAACGTCACGCGCGCCGAGCAAGCGCGCTCGCCCGCGGACAAGCACCGTGAAATTCAACGCGAGCAAGACGAGCGCGACCGCGCGCAAAAATCGGCCGGAACCGGCGCGTCGTCTAAATCCCAACCCGTGCAAGCCGGCGCGCGCGAACAGCCAGCCGACTTGCCGGCGCAGCATCTTGAAAAGCCTGGGCTCGAAGCCGAGATGGCGCTCAAGCCGCAATTTGAAGCGCCCGATTACAAAGGCAGCGACAAATTGCGCGACATGGCCGCCATCGTGACGGGTGGCGATTCCGGCATCGGCCGCGCGGTATCGGTCTTGTTCGCGCGCGAAGGCGCCGACGTGGCGATTGTTTACCTCGCCGACGAGGAGGTGGACGCGCAAGAAACCAAGCGCCGCATCGAAGCCGAAGGCCAGCGTTGTTTGCTGATTCCCGGGGACGTCAAGGACAGCGCGTTTTGCAAGCAAGCCGTCGAACAAGTGGTGAGCGAGTTTGGCCGCTTGGACATCCTCGTGAATAACGCGGCGTTTCAAGAGCATGCGATGTCGCTCGAAGATATTTCGGACGAGCGTTTCGACGAAACATTACGCACGAATGTCTACGGCTATTTCCATATGGCGCGCGCGGCCTTGCCGCATTTAAAACGCGGCGCGTCGATCATCAATACCGGTTCGGTCGTGGGCTTGGAAGGCAGTCCTAAGTTGTTGGACTATTCAACGACGAAGGGCGCGATCCACGCCTTTACCAAGTCACTCGCGCAAAACTTAGTCGACAAGGGCATTCGGGTGAACGCCGTCGCGCCTGGTCCGGTGTGGACGCCGTTTAATCCGGCTGATACGCCAGCGGACAAAATTACCGAATTCGGTAAGGAAACCGACATGAAGCGAGCCGCGCATCCGGAGGAATTGTCGCCGGCGTATGTATTTCTCGCCGCGCCCGCGTGTTCGGGTTACATCACGGGAATAGTGTTGCCCGTGACGGGCAGCGTTGGCGCGATTTAGCACGGCCATGCGGATTCATCACCTTAATTGCATTTCCACATGCCCGCTGGGCGGGCATTTGATGGACGGCCGCACCGATGCATTCGCGCTACGCGGTCAATTGGCTTGCCACTGTCTTCTGATCGAAACCGACGAGCACGGACTCGTGCTCGTGGATACGGGGTTTGGGCTGCGCGATGTCGCGAACCCGCGCGGCCGACTTAGTCGTTTCTTTCTTGGCTTGGTTAGCCCGGCGTTTCGCGAGGAAATGACGGCGATTCGGCAAATTCAAAATTTAGGATTTCGCGCGGAGGATGTCCGGCACATCGTGCTAACGCATTTGGACTTCGATCACGCCGGTGGACTCGACGATTTTCCGCACGCGCGCGTGCATATGCTCGAACGCGAACGCCACCACGCAACCTTGCAGCGCACATGGCTCGACCGGCAGCGGTTTAGGCCGCAGCAATGGTCGTATCGCGATCAATGGCAAACCTATTTCACGCGTGAAGGCGGCCAATGGTTTGGCTTTGATGGCGTGTGCAGCTTGGCCGGTCTGCCGCCCGAGATTCTTCTCGTGCCGTTGTTCGGTCATACGTTTGGTCATGCCGGAGTCGCCGTGCGTTATGACGGGCGATGGCTTTTGCAAGCCGGCGATGCGTATTTCCATCATGGCGAGATGAATCTCGATAACCCGTGGTGCACGCCGGGCCTAAGGCTTTACCAAACGATGATGCAAAAAGATCGCCGCGCGCGACTCATGAACCAATCGCGCTTGCGGGAATTGCGGCGCCGGCATGGCGCTGAAGTCGAGGTGATGTGCGCGCACGACGTGACGGAGTTCGAACGCATGAGCGGTCGTCGTATCGACATGGCCGCGACTCCTAAGGAAACACATGCGCCAGCCAATGTTCTTTAAAAACACGAGGGAGAGAAAAATGAATGACGTTTCACTGACAACGCGTTTTGTTCTCGGCGCGATGGGCTGCGCCTTAACCTTTGCCGTTCATGCCGCCGATACCTCGGGCATAAAGGCGCGTTACGAAAGCGATCGCGCCGCGTGTCTGGCGGGGCGTACCGGACAGGATCGTCAAACGTGTTTACGCGAAGCCGCCGCGGTTCGCGACGAGGCCCGACGCGGCGGTAATGCGCCCAGCGCGCCGCCCGATTACGAACACAACGTCATGCAACGGTGCCAAGCGTTTCCCGAGCAAGACCGGTCGGACTGCGAAGCCCGCATGCGGCAAGAAGACACCACGGTCAGCGGCAGCGTCGAAGGCGGCGGCATTATTCGCGAACGCGTAACGCGCGAGCCCGTGCCCGAAGCGCTTCCACCTTCCGGTCTTCGTTAATACGCTGCTCGCGCGGTTCCCTAAAACTTATTAAATACGTCACTATCGGGGCTAGAGGAACACGGTTGGCGCACGGCGGTGGACGGCATTGCGCGTGCTTAAGGCGCAGTGGCCGTTCGTCGCGCCATTGAGTCCTCGTCGTTTTCACCATCACGGAGCCCCACCATGAAATTTCTGCCGAAGGCGCGCGGCGTGAGCGCGGGGCGGGGCCTAACACTGCGGACTAAGCTCGGCTTAGGGTTTATTGGCGTGGGCTTGTTCGTCGCCGCGCTATTGCTTGTCGGAAATCACGTCATCATCGACGCCGCGCAGCGGTTGGAAAGCACGCTGACCGCGCAGGTGCAGCCACTTGTCCGACTAAATCGATTGCAAGCGCAAATTAGCCGTATTCGCGTGCTCGAAGTCGAGCTGCCCGTATTGACGGACGTGTATGAAATTTCCGACCAAATTGAACTGTTGGCGACCGAGCGTGGCGCCTTCGATCGCGAACTGAAGGCTTTTCTCAAGGAATCTCCGAACGCGTGGCGCGAGGATGCGACGAATTTGGAAGAGCATTGGCGGCGTTATCAAGCCGATCTCGATGCTGTTTCGCGTTATACGTTGATGAGGGATCTTCCGGCGGTGCAACGCATATCGACGTACGAATCGTCGGGCCGGTTTCGCATGATCTCGCGCTTGCTTAAACAAGCGGTGGACACTACGCAGCGCAGCGCCGGCACGACCTTCGAAAAAGCGCTCATCGAGCAAGGCCGGCAACGCAATATCGTGATCATCACGTCGGCCATTGGATTAACACTGCTCGCCTTATGGATTGTGTTGTTCGCGCGGTCGGTGAACGAACGGTTGTCACGCTTGCGCCGAGCCGCCATTCAAGTCGCCGAAGGCGGCGGCGAGCGGCCGATTCAGGTTAGCGGCCATGACGAACTCGCCGATCTCGGCGCCGCGTTCAACGCCATGCAAGAGAAGGTCGCGGCGCGCGAGCGAGCATTGCGTGTCGCGCACGACGAGCTTGAGTTTCGCGTGGCCGCCCGCACGCGGGAACTGCATCAAGCCAATGCATTGTTGTTGCGCGAGATCGAAGAGCGCAAGAAGGCCGAGGCGATGTTGCATCACCAAGCCGAGTACGACAGCTTGACCAATCTGCCCAATCGCATGCTGGCCATGCAAAAGTTGTCGCAAGCCATCGCGCAGGCGGACCACGACGGTAAGTACGTCGTGCTTATTTTTCTTGATCTCGACGATTTCAAGAAGGTCAACGACACCCTGGGCCATCCCACGGGTGATGCATTGCTCGTGCAAGCCGCCAAGCGTTTGCGTGGCGCGGTGGACGAGAATTGCTTGGTGGCCCGCCATGGCGGGGACGAATTCTTAGTGATTATTGGCGACTTAGTCGCCTCGGAGCACGCCAATGCGATGGCTGAACGCATCTTGCATGCGTTCGCGCCGTCGTTCGACATCGGCGACAGCGAACTGGTGGTGACGCCAAGCCTCGGCTTGGCGATTTACCCCGACGATGGCGACGAGCCAAGCAAGCTTTTGCGCCACGCCGACCTCGCAATGTATGAAGCGAAAGAGTCTGGACGCAATACTTACCGATACTTCAGTCAGAAAGTCCACGACCGATCGGTGCGGCGTTTTTTAATCGAGCGGCAACTTAGAAATGCGTTGCAGCGCGACGAATTCGAGCTTGTGTACCAGCCGGTGGTGTCGACCAAGACTCGTGGGTTGATCGGCGCGGAAGCTTTGTTGCGTTGGCATAGTCCCGACGACGGATTGATCGCGCCCGAACTGTTCGTGCCGGTCGCGGAACATACCGGCTTGATCGTCGAGATCGGCGAATGGGTGTTGTGGACGGCATGCGAACAGCTCGCGCGTTGGCACGAAATGGGGCATGACGATCTCACGGTCGCGGTCAATGTTTCCCCGCGCCAATTTCGCGGCGACCGTCTTTTAAAAAGCATTAGTGCTTGCCTTGCCGCGCATAAGGTGCCGCCGAGGCGCTTGCATATCGAAGTGACCGAGGGATTGCTAATTCGCAACCATCCCGAAGTGCGCGAGACCTTGACCGCCTTAAGCGCCATGGGCGTGCGCTTGGCGATGGACGATTTTGGAACGGGTTATTCCTCGTTGTCGTATCTCAAGCGCTTCCCGTTTCATTCGCTAAAGATCGACCGTGAGTTCGTGCGCGACGTCGCCACCGATCCGGACGACCGCGCGCTCGTGAACGCCGCGATTCGCTTAGGCAAGGGTTTAGGGCTGACCGTTGTCGCCGAAGGCGTGGAAAGCGATGAACAACTTAAATTCCTCGCCGAGCACGAATGCGATCATGCGCAAGGATTTTTGTTCGGCGAACCTTTGCCGGCCGCAGAGTTTTCTGCCTATTGGTTTGGCGCGCGATCCAAAAACAATGTGCAAGAGCCCGTTTTCAATCAATCCCGCGTCGAGGCAATAGATTGAATAAGCGTTTGGGATCCACCGGTTTGGTTAGGTAGTGATCAAAGCCCGCCGCATACACCTGCTTTTCAATGCCATCGTGTCGCCAGCCGCTTGCCGCGATCAACACCATATCCTCGCCACCGGGCTCGGCGCGTAGGCATTGCGCAAGCTCGATACCGTTGATGTCACCCATACGCAAGTCAAGCAGCGCGCAGTCGGGATGGCATTGGCGCGCGACTCGCAAACCTTCGGCGCCGTCATGCGCGACATACACTTCGTAGCCGAAAAGATCGAGTAGCGTACTGACCGCGTCGGTGCATACGGGATCGTCATCGACGAGCAGCACGCGTACGGGTCGGGTGGCGTTTTGATCGGCGAATCCACTAAGCGTGCGTGGGTCGCCCCGTACCCCACCGTGTGGGTTGGATAAAAGATCGTGTGGAAGCATATGTCTTCCCCTTGGCGCGCCAGCATGAGTTATTGAAGGAAGTGCAAGCGCAGTGCCTGCCGAGAAAGACGCTTCACCAAGGCGCTGAAAGGCCAATGATTAGGCAAGCTGTCAATACGAACGCCGCGTTGAAAAATCGAATGCGTCACGGCTTCGCGCGCTCGTTAAAGCGCCGAACGCAGGCATTACTTCATTG
>DASTRU010000070.1:0-3355 GCA_035761045.1 Burkholderiaceae bacterium
CGTCACCGGTATGAAGACAGCGTCGCCACGTATTGAGGAACAGCGATTGGTCGTCCTCGTAAATGAATGTGGTGAGTTCGCCGATGTGGAACGTGCCCGCGTAATCGCGCTGACGTACCCACGGTTTATTCACGTATTCAAGCCGGCCCATGCCGTCGGCCAACCACACTACTTGAGGCAACGACTCCGCAAGCGTCGCGAATTGACGTTGCGTGGTTGTTTGCGCCTCGCGATGCTCGTGGGCCGTATCGATGAGTTTGCGAATGGCGCGTTGCACGACCGTGACTTCACCGATCTGCGCGCCAAAAGGCGCATCGGTCATCGGCGCGCCTGCCTCGGCGCGCTGCGCGGCATCGGCAAGCAATCGCACCGGGCGCACAAGCCGAGCCGTCACCGCCCACGCCACCGCGGCGGCGCCCAATCCCAAGAACAAAGCGCCCGCGAAAAACGCTTGGCGAAGGCCGTTCACCGGTCCTAACGCTTGCGCATACGGTTGACGCGCAACCACGCGCCAGCCAAATCCATTGAATCGCCCGCGCGGCCGGACTTCGGCGACGTTGGTCAAGTAATCGCGGCCGTCGGCCCACACGCGTTTTTCGGCGGATGAACCGCGCCAATCGTTAAGCAATGTGAGTTGCGTGCCCACTTTGATGTCCGACGAACTACTAAGCACGACTTTATTGACGGTATCGACGAGAAATATCTCGACGCCACGTCGATCCTTCACGGGACCGAAGATGTGGTCGCGTACGTTGTGCGTCCATTGCCAGCCCACGTGGGCCACGAGTACGCGCGCGGTCCTGCCCACTTCGTCGTTGATCGGCGCGGCCACATCGAGAAATCGCAACGGTTCGCCACTGCTTGGGCGCGGCAACAACTCCGCGAGTCGCACGGCGTCATGCACGTCGCCAAGGAATAAGCCCTTGCGTCCTTCGTCGTAGACCGGCCGGCCGGTTAAATCGCCGCCTTCGAACACTCCGCCAGTGGCGGCCAGCACCCGCGCGCTCGCCAAGTCCACAACGCCGATGTAGGCGAATTCGGGATTATTCGTCTTAAACCAATCAAGTTCGGAACGTGCCTTGGCGACATCGAGAGGGTCTTGCTTGAAATGATTGAACGACGCGAGGTTGAGGATGTCGCGAGCGAAGTTGTCCATGCCCAACGACAATTCCCGCGCCATCTGGTCGGATAAGTTTTCGAGATTCGACGAACTAAGCTGAAGGATTTGCTTTTCCGCCGTGTGCGACAGCACGGTGGCCAGCGCGAGGGCCAACAGCAACATCAACGCGCCGAGCGTGAATCCGATGCGCGTGTGCAGACGATGAAGGCGTCGCGGCTGCTTATCAGTGTCGTGGAATTCAGCAAAAGAAGCCGTCATGCCCGCACTCGCTAGCTCATTAATGAGCCAGCGAGTGTAAGACGGTTGAAGCCTAATGAACCTCGGACTTTTTACTATTCGTTAGTCCGCGCCCACATTTTTCACGAGCAGGTTAACGCGGCACCCGTCACCGTGATGGGCGCGGTCGTGCACATGGGGTGCGAGGTGGCGGCGTCGTTGTAGGTATTACCCGAGCAATACACCGGCACCGGCGCGGGCACATTGCCAAGGAAGCGCAACGCCGGACCAATACCCGTGTTGTACATCTTGTTATCGCGCACATCGAGCGGACCGACGATCACGGTGCGATACAAGCGAGAAACGGTTTGCCCGGCCGAGTTCGTTCCCGTCATCGTGCGCGCGCCGTCCTTGAAGCCGCTGTTGGCACGCACCGAATTGTTAATCACGCCATCGATAAGGTTGCCTTCGATGCGTACGCGCTCCACCCGCAATTCAGACCTTAGGTTGGAATAAACAGCCTCGTCGTCGAATACCTGGGCATACATTTCGATACCGCCTTGCAGCGTGGTGGAGTACTTGCCAAACGGGTCGTACACCGGCTTGGTCGTTTGCACGCGACGGATGGTGTTGTTCTTCACCAGCACGTTGTGAACGCCAAAGGTGACATAGCCAGGCTCGCGGGCGAGGTAAATCGCCGCCGCGTGGGTAGTGTCGGAGATCACGTTGTCGCGAATGGTGATGCCGCGTCCGCCCACGACACTGATGCCGCGTCCCCAATACTGGCCCGCCACGTCGTTGTACGCGACCACGATGTCGTGCACCGTGTTTGCTTGCGCGCGTTGGGTTAATTCCGCCGAATAGGTAGCGGCCGAAGTATTAAGCCAATCGGGAGCGATTTGCGAGACGATGCCGATCATGTCGTCACCCGTTTCGCGCACCTTGTTGTACAGCACGCGACCGTTGAACGATCCCCTAGTAATGTGGATGCCGTCGGAAAGCGTGCGGTGTACTTCGTTTTCGGCGATCAAGAAGTTTTCGGCTTGATAAACAAATATGCCGGCCGAGGAAGCACCGTTGGCCGTCGGCGTGCCCGGCGCACCCGCGATGATCTTATTGCGACGAATAACGTTGTTCTTCGACGTGGTGGTGTTGCGCACGTCCGCGAAGATGGCGATGCGTGATTCCCACGGCGTGCTGCGACGGTTTTGCGTGACCGCCGTCATGGTGAACCCATAAATGCTCGCGCCGCTCGCCGCTAACAAGATGGCTTGATCGGACGGATTGGTCGCATGCAGCGTCGCGCCTTGACTCCAAAGAATCGCACCCGGCACGCGAACCCAAATAGCTTTGTTATGAATGTACCGACCAGCCGGAAAAACCAAGGTTTGGCCAGGCTGCAAGGCATTCACCGCGCGCTGAATCGCCGCGGAGTCGTCGTTCTCGTCATTAGGCACCGCTCCAAACTCAAGCACGCTGCGGTAATTGGATGCAAGCGCCGGCATGGCCGGCAGTACTTCGCAGGCCGCCGCGGTGGCGAGCGCGGCGATTTGATCGTTATTAAGCGGTGTTAACGCAGCGGTGTCGTCGAACGCTTCGGTAACGGGCGCTTGAGATTCGGGACTTGCGGCAGCGGTATTGGTATCGGTGGACGTTCCTAATGGCGCGACGGCGCTTGAGGAACCAGCATTGCCACCACCTCCGCCGCCTCCACAGGCGGCAAGAACCAAACTTGCGGCAATCAATGACGAGCGGGATAAGTCCCGTAAAAACGACTTTGACAAGGATGCACGGCTCATGATGCGATCGATTCGGCAGCAGTGCGCTAGTCACGGACCGGTTCGGCGCACAAAGCGATACCGGCAGTAACAAGCGTATTGAGCGGGGTCAATTTCACCCATCGGGGACGGTGCGCGTCCGTTATTCCGGCACCACCTGGCGGTACTAATGGCGCATCCCGAGGGTGTGTTTAGAGGATGGCTAGGAATGCTAAGTGGATTCCCGATCCGTCTCGCGCCA
>DASTRU010000071.1:0-12021 GCA_035761045.1 Burkholderiaceae bacterium
GTTTCGTTAACGCTCCAAATCAGCAAGTCGATATCCGCGTCTTGGCGAAGCTGACCATCGACCTTAAGCCAAATATGGCCTCGCGAAAGTTCTCCCACCTTCGTCATCGGATAAATAGGACCGATCGGCGCGGAGTAATCAAAGCCCTTGGCCACGTCCCATGGCCGTCCCTTGTCGCGTAGCGCGAATTGCAAATCGCGACGGGTCATGTCGAGCCCAACCGCATAACCAAAAATATGCTTAGGCGCATCGGCGGCGCGAATAAGTCGGCCGCCCTTACCAATCGCCACCACGAGCTCGATTTCGTGATGCAGGTTTTGCGTTTGCGTTGGATACGGTATGCGGCCAACGTGTCCATCGGCCACCGGCACGACGGCGTCGGCTGGCTTCATGAAGAAAAACGGCAGCTCGCGCTCGGAAAATCCCATTTCCTTGGCGTGATCGGCGTAATTACGGCCCACGCAGTACACGCGTCGAACAGGAAAAGAATCGGTCGTGCCCGCGATCGGCACGACGACTTGCTGTGGAGCGGGAAAGATGTAGCTCATGGCAGGCGCTCTTTTCTAAGGAAGTGAACGACGACGCATCGTCATGCGGCGAGCTTACCGCCGGGCTCGCTTGGACCAGGGGCCGCGTAAAACGCATCGGTATGAATGGCCGCGTCTTGCGCGCCACGCGCTTTTAATAAACGCGCCGCGGCGTCGGTCATGGCGGGCGGACCCGCGAGATAGATTCGGTGATGGGTTACATCGGCGAATTCATTCGCGATGAAATCGGTGACGAATCCAACGGGACGTGATGTCGAACCTTCCGGTTCCGACAAAACATAGGTGTATTGAAAGCCGGGATGCCTACTCGCCAATTCTTGCAAGGTCGCTTCGCCATACACATCGCGCTCGGACCGCATGCCGACGTACATGCGCATGGACTGCCTCATGCCGCATTCAATGGCGGTTTCGGCGATGGACAACATCGGGCCTAGGCCAGTGCCGCCCGCGATCAACAACATCGGCGCATCCACTAGCTGACGTAAATGCGCGTTGCCGTAAGGCCCTTCGATGCGCACGACGTCGCCCACTACGAGGGCGCGCGCGTCGAGCAACTCGGCGAATCGTCCGCCCGGGGTGGCGCGTACATGAAACACCAAGCGCCCATTGCGTTCCATCATGCTCGGGGTGCTGGCGATTGAATATTCGCGTACGAAACGTTCTTGATTGGACGCGACGAATTCCACTCGCGCGTATTGACCAGCTAGAAAATGAAGCCGCGCATCTTGTTCCAACGTAAAGACCAACGCGAACACTTCCGGCGCCAATAGCGCAAGTTCGGTAAGCCGTGCATGCACGATTTGCACGGGCGGCATGCGTGCCTCATCGAAATTACGGATCAACGACAACTCAACACCCCGACAAGCAACTCCTTAGACGCGCCTCGCGAAAAGGCGTGGCGTCCGCCCAATGAGAGGCCGAGAGTGTGATGGCGAAGCGACGGGTAAGCAAATCGCCGCGATGCGTCTCACGCAAGGCGGCGATTTAACGCCGGATGAGCAACGACTCGACCATTAGTCTTCGGACCGACCACGCCCGGTGCGCTTTTGCAATTCATCGATGCGCTTGGACGCTTCGGCTTTACTTAGGTTTTCATCGAACGGCTCGTTGGCTTCTTCCGACAGGGTCTTGAGATACGACGCTTGCGCGCCGGTCATCCGTTCGTCACCCGTTACCCAATCGTCGGGGTCTTTCTCGGCATTTGAAAGATGCGCGGGATCGTCGCGCTTTGGATTGTGTTGAGCGTGAGGATTCATCGCCTGATTCTCCTTAGGAAATCGTTATCTTTTCCCCAGCAACGCGCATGCCGAAACCTAAGGACTTTGGGCGCGCCGCTTGCGTCTTCGATGGTCTTAAGGAGATTGGCATGCTGAATAATCTTGAAATGACGACGCAGACGTCGCCAGGCTCGATCGCCGCGATCGTGACCGCCGCGCTGGCGGGGATGGCGATGCTGAACACACGGTTCGCGCATAAGGCGGAGCAAGGCCATCCTCCCAAGGGCCGCATCGTGGACGTCGACGGCTTGGAAGTGCATGCGCTCGTCGCGGGCCGAGGCGATCCCATCGTGCTTTTGCATGGCAATGGGTCGGCCGCGGGCGATTTCGTGGGCTGCGGGTTGTTCGACGAACTCGCGCGCCATTACCAGGTGTTTTCGTTTGATCGACCGGGTTATGGATATAGCGAGCGCCCGCGCGATCGCTTGTGGACGGCGCGCGCGCAAGCCGAACATTTAGCCTCGGCGTTTCAAAAATTTGGTATCGAGCGGCCCATCGTCGTCGGTCATTCATGGGGCACGTTGGTCGCGCTTGAACTCGCGTTGTTGCAACACCGTCCCGTCAAACGCTTGGTGTTGATGTCGGGTTATTACTTTCCGACGCCTCGCGCCGACGCAATTGCCATGTCGCCCCCCGCCATTCCGGTGTTGGGCGATGTAATGCGCTACACCGTTTCGCCGTTAGTGAGTCGGGCCGTATTGCCAGCGATGCTTAAGACGATGTTTTCGCCACATCCGGTGGACGCGCGTTTCGAGCGGGCGGTGCCTAAGTCGATGATGGTGCGTCCTTGGCAATTAAAAGCCTCGGCTGAGGACAGCGCGTTCATGCTGCCAAGCGCGGCGGCGTTGCGCGACCGTTATCAGGATGTGGACGTACCGGTGACGATCGTGTCGGGCGATAGTGATCGCATCGTTTCGCCCAAGCATCAGTCGATGCAGCTGCGCACGCGATTACGCAAGGCAACGCTGGAGATCGTGGAAGGCGCGGGCCATATGGTGCATTACGCACAGCCAGCGCTCGTGGCGGCACTCATTACCGGGCCACGAGCCACGACGGTTACACGCGCCCAAACCACGACGTCCCAAACGCAAACGCATTAAGCGCGGGTCGGTCAACGCCTGCGCATCGCCCGCGCGAGCAAGGCGACCGGACCAATGCCCGCCGCCACGATTGCCAACGCCGGCACCGCGCTTTCCGCCAAGCGTTCGTCGGCGGCGAATTGGTTGGCGATCACCGCGAGCGTGTCGAAGTCGAACGGACGAATCACCAACGTCGCCGGTAATTCCTTCATCACGTCGACGAATACGAGCAGCGTGGCGGCGGCGACCGAACGCGCGAGCAACGGCACATGCACGCGCCTAAGCACTTGCCATGGCCGTAAGCCAAGGCTGCGCGCCGAATGCTCCATGGCCGGCGTGATCTTCGCGTAGCCCGCCTCGATGGTCTGCGCGCTAACGGCATAAAACCGCACCAGGTAGGCGTAGACGAGCGCGATCGCGCTACCAGTGAACACGAGGCCAAGATTCACGCCGAGCCAACGTTCGGCCCATGCGTCGATTGCGTTGTCGAACCAGGCAAGCGGAATCAGAATGCCCACGGCGATGATGGCGCCCGGCACCGCATACCCCAGTTCGGCGATGCGCATGGCCGCGCGTTGAAGCGGCGTGGACCGTTGCCGCGCGATGTGCGCGAGCACGACCGCCAACACCGCCGCGAGCGCGGCCGTGCTCGCGGCCAGCACCACGCTATTGCGCACCCAGCTCAGCAAGCGCGGGTCGAGGCTGATATCGCTACGGGCGAGCAATGCGATGAGCGTGACGACCGGCAACACAAAGCCGAGCACGACGGGCGTCATGCAAGCGGCCCACGCCGCCGCCACGCGCCAGCCAGTAAGCCGCTTGGGCGACGGCCCCTTGATGCTTTGACCCACCGCGTAAAACCGCGCGTTGCCGCGGCTTTGGGCTTCGCACCACACCAACAGCGCGACGAAGCCGAGCAAAGCGCTGGCGAGTTGCGCGGCCGCCGCGCGGTCGCCCAAGGAAAACCAAGCGCGATAAATGGCGGTGGTGAAGGTGTTGACGCCAAAGTAGGCCACGGTGCCGTAATCGGCCAAGGTTTCCATCACGGCGAGCGCGGCTCCGGCCGCGACAGCCGGCCGCGCCAACGGCATTCCAACCCGCACGAAGGCTTGCCATGGCGTGCAGCCCAAGGTGCGCGCGGCGTCGAGCATGGTTTGGCTACGTTCCAAAAAACTCGCGCGGGCGAGCAAATACACGTAGGGATACAGCACGAAGATGAACATCAACGCCGCGCCGGGCAATGAGCGCACCTCCGGAAACCAATAACCGCGCGGCGCGAGGTTGAAGGTATCGCGCAGCCAGCTTTGCACTGGTCCGGCGAATTGCAGCAAGTCGGTATAGGCATACGCCATCACATAGGCCGGCATGGCAAGCGGCAACAACAGCGCGATCGACAACACGCCGCGTCCGGGAAAGGTGTAGACCGAGGTCAGCCAGGCGCAGGCGGTGCCCACGGCGGCCGCGCCGATGCCAACCGTCACCGCCAGCAGCAGCGAATCGAGCACGGTCGCGGGCAGCACGGTGGTGGCCAAATGCCGCAAGGTTTCGGCCGACTGCGGCGCCGAAAGCACGTTGAGCAGCACGCCGAGAACCGGTAGCGCGATCAAGGCCGCGAATACCACGATTGCTCCGCCGCCTAAGCGATCGAGCCAGGAACGCGCGAACGGCGCGCGAGCGGAAGTAGCAGTCGTCATGACGGGTGTTTCCTGGTGCGACATGCGCCTGTGCGAAAAGAGACCGTGCGGCGCCGTCGGAGGAACTAGAATTGCGAACGAGAATTGTATGCAATCAGAATCCTTCGTCCTTCCACAGCTTCGGCTGGCCGACATCGCGGTCACATATCCAGGCGCGCGCGAGCCCGTGGTGCGCGGCGTGGGCCTGCAATTGGCGCGCGGTGAAATCGGCTGCCTGCTCGGTGCCTCAGGCTGCGGCAAGACCACGGTGTTGCGGGCGGTGGCGGGTTTTCAAAAGCTGGCCCGGGGCACGATCGAGATCGGCGGAACGGTGATCGCCCACGCGGGCGACGGCGCTTATCCGATCGCCATGCCGCCGGAGCAGCGGCGCGTGGGCGTGGTGTTTCAGGACTACGCGCTGTTTCCGCACTTAAACGTGCGAGCCAATATCGGCTTTGGGCTGACCAAGCTCTCACCCACCGAGCGCGCGGCGCGGGTGGACGAACTGCTCGCGCTCGTGCACCTGGAAAACGAAGCCGACCGGCATCCGCATGAATTGTCGGGCGGGCAGCAGCAACGCGTGGCGCTGGCGCGCGCGCTCGCGCCACGGCCGCAGTTGTTGTTGCTGGACGAGCCGTTTTCAAACCTCGACGTGGAATTGCGCGAACGCTTGGGGCACGAGGTGCGCGCCATCTTGAAGGCGGCGCAGACTACCGCGCTACTCGTCACGCATGATCAGCACGAGGCGTTCGCGATGGCCGATATGGTGGGCGTCATCGACGGTGGCCGCATCGTGCAATGGGATACGCCCTATCGGCTGTATCACCAGCCGGCGACGCGCTTCGTGGCCGACTTCGTGGGCGAAGGCGCTTTCGTTCCCGGGATGGTGGTGCGCGACGATGCGCAGGACGCCGCTTATGTCGAAATGGAATTGGGTCGGCTCGCGCTTAGTACCGAATCGAATCGCCACGTGGTCGCGGGTCCGGTGGACGTGCTGCTGCGGCCCGACGACATCGTGCATGACGACGACAGCGCGCTGACCGCAGTGGTCGAGCGCAAAGCGTTTCGCGGCTCGAACTTTCTGTACACCTTGCGATTACATTCGGGCCAACGCGTGCAAACGCAGGTGCCAAGTCACCACGACCATGCGATTGGCCAACCGATTGGCATTCGGTTGGAAGCCGATCACGTCGTTACGTTTGCGCGCGCGGGCGCTTGAGCGGGCGGCGCGCTAGGCGCGAAGGCAATGGCCGCGATGCCGGCCAAGATCAATGAACCACCGCCGAGCATCGCCACCGTCACCGGTTCGCCAAGAAACACGCGGGCCCACAGCACGCCGAACAACGGGATCAAGAACGTGACCGACAAGGCCTTGCTGGGTCCGACGTTGGACAGCAGCCGGTAATACACCGTTTGCGCGATCGCGCTGCAGCCCAAGGCCAATGCGAGTAACGCGCCAACGACCAGCGGCGTGACGGTGATGGACGAAGGCGCGAGCGGCAACGCCACCGGCAGCAAGGCGAGTCCGCCAAGCCATTGACTCGCGCCGGCGATATGCATCGGCGCTAGATGGCGCGCGGTGCGACGCGCGTAGGTGTTGCCCAGTCCATACGACAACGCGGCGAGCACGCACGCGCCGATCGACAACAGGCCGGGCACGCCTAAATCCGCCGCCCTCACCTGCGCGACGAGCCCCACGCCCGCCAAGCCGAACAACATGCCGACCAACTTGCGCACGGTGAATCGCTCACCGAGCCAGATCGCCGCGCATATCGCGCCGAATAGCGGCGTGGTCGCGTTCAAAATCGCGCTGTAGCCCGCCGGCAAATGCAGCGCGGCGAACGCAAACAGCGTGAAGGGCACGGCGGCGTTAAGCAGCCCGATCACTAAGTACCGCGCGCCGTTGGCACGCCAACCCACGCGGTCGCCGCGCGCCCATGTCCACGCCAGCAAGACGGCGCCGGCGATCAACACGCGCAAATCACCGGTGATAAGCGGACCAAGCGCCGGCGCCAGGATGCGCAAGAGCATGAAACTCGCGCCCCACAGCGCGGCAAGACCGAGAAGTCGCGCGAGATCGGCTGGATTCATGCCAACGCCAATGCGTCGGCGTGGGATGGCGCGCGCGCGGTGGCGGATCGATATCGCCGTTCGTGATCGAGCAACCAAACCTTGCGTTGCAAGCCGGCCGAATAACCGCCAAGCGATCCATCGCTTGCGATGACGCGATGGCATGGCACGACGATGGGAATGGGATTCGCGCCGTTGGCGCGACCGACGGCGCGAATCGCGGTGGCGCGTCCGATCGCGCGCGCCTCGTCTAGATACGAACACGTTTGACCCGCCGGAATACGGCGCAGCGCTTGCCAGCACGATTGCTGAAACGGCGTTCCGTGCGCGTGCACGTCGATCATGTCGATCGCGAACACATCGCCCTCGAAATAAGCCTTGATCGACATCGTGATCTCGCGCGCCAATGTCGCGCTTTCAATTAATTTCAATCTCGCGCGGCGCTTGGCCAATACCGCGTCGGTGCGCGCGATGCCGTCGTCAAAGTCCAACGCGACCAAACGTCCTTGCGTATCGATGCGCAGATGAATCGTCCCAAGCGGCGAATCAAGCGAGTGAGCATATAAAGGTTCCATCATGTCCTCCATGGCCGTCGCGATGACTGGCCGATTTCAACGCATCTTATCGAGGTGACGACGTTAAAGCTCGCCGATTTCATTGATATCAGGCCATGCCCGAGTCGCTAGCGCTTGCTCGCACGCACCCACGCAACTTGTCGGGCGCAACGTGTGTTGCATCACGTACGCCCGTGCTTAAGAACCGCACCATCGCGATCTCGTCATTTTCCTTAGGTGGGTTGCGACGGCGCACGCACGATAACGATGCCGCGCGACCTTATACCGATTAATGCCTCCAGGTCTTCGTCTACGACTCGCCGCGATTCCCGTCTTCGTGCTGGCGTTTGCATTGTCATTCGTGGCGTACCTGATGACACGGCAAAGCGAACGCGAAGCGCAGCGGTTGTTGTTCGAGCAACACGTAACGCACGCGACGGAAGCGGTATCGACGCGCTTGAGCGAATACGAACAAGCATTGCGCGGCGCGGCGGGTTTCGTGGGATTGAGTTCGACATTGAACGGCGTCGCGTGGCGCGACTACGTCGCCGGGCTCAAGCTCGATGAAACATTTCCCGGCATGCAAGGCATGGGGTTTTCCAAAATCACGGCCTCGCGCGTGCCGGTAGTGTTCGTCGAGCCGGAAACAGTAGCGTTGTCCGAATGGATTGGCGTCGATGAATGGGCCGACCCGATCGTGAGAGAAGCGATGGAACGCGCGCGCGATACCGGCCATGCCGCCGTTACGGGTCCGCTTAACGCGGCGAACGCCGAGCGCGTTCAACATCAAACGCTTGCGCATATGTATTTGCCGACGTACCACGACGGCCGACCATTGAATACGGTGGAGGATCGACGCAAAGCGGTGGCCGGATACGTCTTCGGATCGTTTCGCATGAACGATTTGATGAATGGTGTTTTAGGCGACACCGTGGCCAATATGCGCGTCGAGCTCTACGACGGCACGTTGGAAACGCACAAGCCGCTGTACATCACCGCGGTACGCGCCGATGAATTGGAAAACCCTCCGCGGTTCACGCGCGACGTGGGTCTTTTCATCGGCGGACGGCTTTGGATGTTGCACGTAACCTCGCTCGCATCGTTTAACAACACGGCCTTTAAATGGTCGCCGATCGTGCTTGCGAATGGACTTCTCATCAGCGCGCTGCTGTTCGCCGTGTTGTATGCGTTTGGGCGATCCGAATATCGGGCGCACGGCGCGGCGCGGCGCATGGGTAAGGCCTTGCGGTTTTCGGAGCATCGCTATCACGTCGTGCTCGACGCCTTGCATGAAGGCGTGGTGGTGTACGACACGAACACCGAAGTTATCGCGCGCAACCCGGCCGCCTTGCGCATCTTGGGCTTGCATCCTGGCGCGAACGACCATCAGGCCACGAGCTCGGCGCTCATGCATTTGCTTGACGAGACCGGTCGTTCCTTAAGCTTGGACGAACATCCGGTGTCGCGCGCGATTCATACCGGCGAAACCGTCACCGACCGTGTGTTTGGCGTGTTGCGCGCCGATGGCGAACGACGCTGGACGAATGTGAATAGCGCGATCACGACGAGCGAAGACGGCCATCGCTTGATCATCGTGTCGTTCGCCGACATTACCCATCGTCGCGCGACCGAGCATCAATTGCATAGCGAACATCGACTGCGCGCGGCCATCGTGGATCACGCGCCCTTATGCATCGTCGCGACCGACTCGAAGGGCATCATCGCTAGCATCAATCGCGCGGGCGAACGCATTTTGGGCTATGGCGCGGCGGAATTAGTCGGACGCGTATCGCTCAATGTTTTGCATGCGCCCGAAGATATCGCGGCATTGGCCGACGAAGCGCGATTGCGAGAACTCGCCCTCGAGCCTAACGATTTTCGCGCCCTCGCAAGCGCGGCGCCGAGCGAGCGGCTGGAAAAGCGCGATTGGACCTTCGTGCGCAAGGACGGTTCGCGCATCGACGTGCAGTTGTCGCTCACGCCGCTGCACGACGCGCACGGCCAGGTGGAGGGGTATCTCGCCATCGCGCACGACATCACCGAACGCAAGCGGCGAGAGGCGCATACGCGTTATGTCGCGAGCCACGATCATTTAACGGGATTACCCAATCGCTTACTGCTGCACGACCGCTTGGCCGCCGCGATCGAGCATGCCAACGGGCACGACAATCTCGTCGCGGTGTTGATGGTCGACCTCGATCATTTCAAGCGCGTCAACGATTCGCTCGGGCACGACGTGGGCGATCGTTTGTTGCAAGTCATCGCCACTCGTCTAAGTGAATGCGCGGGCGAAACAAACATGGTGGCACGCATGGGCGGCGATGAATTCATCGTGCTGATGCCAGCGATTAACGACGTCACTCTCGTCGAACCGCTGGCGCAAACCATCGTGGAGCGGCTGTCCGAACCCGTCGTCGTCGATCATCACGAATTGCACGTCACGCCCAGCATTGGCATCGCGATGTATCCGGACGACGGCAACGATCTGCAACGCGTGCTTAAGAACGCCGATGCCGCGATGTATGCCGCCAAGAGCGCGGGCCGCTCGGCATACGTGCGCTTCACGCGCGAGATGGAACAGGCCGCGGCGAACAAACTCGCGATCGAGGGCGCCTTGCGGTATGCCATCCAGCAACACGAGTTCGTCTTGCATTACCAACCGCAAGTGGGTTTGAACGACGGCGAGGTTGTCGGCATGGAAGCCTTGCTGCGTTGGCGGTCGCATCAACTGGGCACGGTGTCGCCAGCGGTGTTTATTCCAGTGGCCGAGGAAACCGGACTCATTCTGCCGATTGGCGACTGGGTGCTGCGCACCGCGTGTCGCGAGGCGGCGGACGTGATGGCCCGCACCGGCGTGCCGTTATGCATCGCGGTCAATTTATCGCCACGTCAATTTCGCCAAGCCGATTTAGTTGATCGGGTGAAACGCGCGCTCGTGGACGCCGCGTTGGCGCCGCATCACTTAGAACTCGAGATCACCGAAGGTGTGCTTATGGAAGACACGCACGTCGCCGCGCAGCGCTTGCACGAATTGCGCGCGTTAGGCGTTTCGATCGCGGTCGACGATTTTGGCACCGGGTATTCGAGCTTGTCTTACATCACGCAGTTTCCGATCGACACCATCAAGATCGATCGATCATTCATTCGGCGCATGACGGAAAACCCGAACGATGCCGCCGTCGTGCAATCGATCGTTACGCTAGCGCACAGCCTGCGCTTGAAGGTCATCGCCGAAGGCGTTGAAACCGCCTCGCAACTCATCTTTTTGCTTCAACGCGGCGTGGACGAAGCGCAAGGGTATTTATTCGGCGGCGACGTGCCGCGCGAAATGTTTAACGTCTCGGGCCACCCCATCGAGGCGACCAGCGCGATGCGAGCCAAGCCGCGATTAATCGGCTAATCGTTCTTGCGAAGCCGCGCGACATTGCCGCGCACGGTGCGATGCATGGGTTGCAAGGCGCGATTGAGATCACGCATCGCATGCGTGATTTGCGGCGGACGGCCACTCATCAACATGCCTGGCATCGCGCCCCACATCACCCACCAAAATTGCGAGGCCGCGAGCATCTTTTCGGCCACCATGGTGTTGGCTTCGAACCAATCCGTGGGCCGCATCGTCCATGGCGTACTAAACATTTGTACTCGACGCGCGATGACTTCCGGCGCACCCAAACTCGTCTCCATCGTGCGAGACCACAGCGTTAACCAAGGCGACATGCCAACCTCCTAAACCATGCTTGATCATGAAGTGACCGCAAGGGGCGTGCCGCCAAATACGTTTTACGAAACTGTCGGAACCGTTTGCGTGGCGCGTAAATAAGCGGCTAAGTCTTCCATCGACATCGGTCGCGCGATGAGAAACCCTTGAATCACGTCGCAGCCTAATTGGCTTAACAACGCGGCTTGCTTTTCGGTTTCAACGCCTTCGGCCACCACTTGCAATTTGAGCGAATGCGACAGCGCGATCATGGTTTGAATCAATGCCAGCGAAGCTTCGTCTTGCAACATTAGCGAGGTGAAATGTCGATCGATTTTCAGCGTGTCCACCGGAAAACGCGCGAGGTAGGCCAGCGACGAATACCCGGTGCCGAAATCGTCGATAGCCACGCCCACGCCCAACCGGCGCAACGCGGCGATCTTGTCGATATTGCCGCCCACGTCCTCCATCAACAGCGTTTCGGTGATCTCGATATCGAGCTCGGCCACGCCATCGCATTGGCGGCGCGCGCGCTCCACGGTTTCAACGAAGTCGGCGCGACACAATTGCGTGGCCGACACATTGACCGCGACTCGGGGCGTGGGCAACCCTTGTTCGCGCCATGTCGATTGATCGCGCGCGGCGCGGCCAAGCGCCCATGCGCCCAGCTCCAAAATCAATCCGGTTTCTTCCATCAACGGAATGAAATCGGACGGGGGCACGAGTACGTCCCCGGGGCCGCGCCATCGCGCGAGCGCTTCGACACCGGCCAAGGACCGCGTCGCCAAATCCACCTTGGGCTGGTAGTACAGCTCGAACTCGTCGTTCTCGAAGGCACGACGCAAACGGTTTTCAAGCGTGAGCCGCTCGGTCATGTGCGCCGTCATTTTCTGCGTATAGAACAGCGCGGACTCGCCGGTCGCCTTCGCGCGCGCCAAGGCGGCTTCCGCGTGGCGCAAGAGCGTGTCCGCGTCGTCCCCGTCGCTTGGATGCATGGCGATACCAGTTTTCACCGTCATCCAATGTTCATGACCGTCGATGGCGAACGGTTGCCGCAAGGAGTCATCGATCCAACGCTCCAAGGTTTGCAGGACATCGCGCTCGCTTTGCACGCCGGGCATGA
>DASTRU010000072.1:0-3187 GCA_035761045.1 Burkholderiaceae bacterium
ACGAGGAAGATGCGGGAAGTCCTAAGTCCGGGGGACTTAGGACCGCTCGCGCTGTTTGAGCATCCGCATAAGCGGATGCGAGTTGCGCGAGTGCCGCAGGCTTCCGAAGGCAGCGAAGGGAAGCCTCTTGGCGCAGCCAAGAGGCCGCGCCGGTATGAGCGCCGAAGCGCGCAGCCTCCACAACCAAGCCGGGCCAGATAAACGAAAAGTTATCCATTAGGCCCCAGCAATCGAGTCGCCGCCCGCTCATCACTCTCCGCCGTCTGAAGCATCTTCATCTGCACTTCAAACTGCCGCGCTAGCGAGATCATCCCCACCATCGATTCCACGACGTTGACGTTGCTACCCTCCAACGCCCCCGACGCCAACCGCGCATTCAAATCCGCCGGTAAGGGATCGCCGCTTTCGGTGCGAAACAATCCATCCAGGCCCTTGGTCAAGCGAACGTCTTCGGCACGCGCGAGCTTTAAGCGCGCGACGGTCGAGCTGCGGCCATTCGCGTCGGTCGCGGTCAAGGTGCCGTCTTCGCCAAAACTTAGGCGCGCGCCCTGCGGCACGGTGATCGGTCCACCATCGCTCAACACCGCGCGGCCACCCGCCGTGCGCAAGGTGCCTTCGTTATCGACTTGCAAATTACCGTCGCGCGTATACGCCTCGACACCGTCTTGGCCTTGCACGGCAAGCCATGCGTTACCACGCACGGCCACGTCCAAGGAGCGGCCGGTTTGTTGCACCGGTCCTTGCTTATCGTCAAAGCCCGCTGTCGTCTCGAGCGAGAACACGCGCGTGGTCGCGCCGTCGCCACGAATGGGCACGGCGCGAAACGCGACGGTGTCGGCGCGAAAGCCGGTGGTGTTCGCGTTCGCGAGGTTGTGCGCGAGCGTCTCTTGTCGCTGCATCAGCGTTTTCGCGCCTGTCATCGACAGATAGATCATGCGGTCCATGGCGAACTCCTAAGTTCTTAACCCGGCGTCGAACGAATTACTTCAAGTTCAACAAGGTTTGCAGCACTTGGTCTTGCGTCTTGATCGTTTGCGCATTGGCTTGGTACACGCGCTGCGCGGTGATCATGTTCACGAGCTCCGAGGTCAAATCGACGTTCGACTCTTCGACCGCGCCCGATTGCACGACGCCAAACGTGCCGCTGCCCGGCGCGCCTAATAACGGCTGACCCGACGTGGAGCTCTCGGCCCACGCATTGCCGCCCAAGGGACGCAAGCCTTGCGGGTCGGAGAAGTTCGCGAGCGCGATTTGCCCTTGCGCGCGCGATTGACCGTTGGAGTAACGACCAAGGATCGTGCCGTCCGGCGCGATCGACAAACCCGCCAAACGACCGGGGCCGTATCCGTCTTGCGTCAAGCTCGTCACGCCAAAGCTCGCGCCAAATTGCGTGGCCGCGCCAAGGTCCAGGTTGATGGGAATTGGCGTGCCCGCGCCCGTGGTCACGGGTAATGAAAACGATACGACGCCACCCGAAGCGATTTTTCCATCGCTGCCAAACGTCAGCGTTCCTAATGAGCCGCCGGTGACTTGCACGCCGTTCTCCGCGCCATACACGTCCCAGGTATTGGCGGCGGATTTTTGGAAGTACAACGTGAGCGGATGCGGGTTGCCCAGGCTGTCGTACACGTTGACCGAAGTCGCGCTCGTGTAGGTCGTGCTGTCGGTCACGTCGAACGCGGCGGTGACGTTGGCCGCGCGTGAATCGAGGTTGAGTTCCGACGTGATTTCGCTCGTCACGCGTGGCGCGATGTCGCTAGTGCTGAGTCGCAGTTCAAGCGGCGCGCCGGTCGTGATGTTGCCGTTGGAGTCGGCCGGGTAACCCGTAAGACGCGCGCCGGCGGAATTCACGATGTAGCCGTCCTTGTCTTGACGGAACTGGCCATTACGCGTGTATTCGAGCACGCCGTCGGCCGACATGCGAAAGAAGCCGTTACCGTTGACCGCGACGTCCAATGGATTGTTCGTCGTCGTCAATTGCCCTTGCGTGAATTGCTGCGCGATCGACGCGACGTTCACGCCGATGCCGGTTTGCACGTTGCCACCAAAGGCTAAGGAATTCGCATACACGTCGGAAAACTCCGCGCGTGAAATCTTCGCGCCCACGGTGTTGGCGTTCGCGACGTTATTGCCGATCACATCGAGGTTACGGGTGGCGGCGGATAAGCCGCTCAAGCCTTGTTGAAAACTCATCGTGCGTCTCCGTGTCTTTAAAAGATCGACTTAACGTCGGCGTAGGCGTGGGAACCGAGGTCTTGCAAATCGAGTTGCAAGCCATCGTCGTTATTGGCGACCGAGATCACGCGCGCGGCGGCGAGCGTGGTGGTGGTCACGGGGTTGTTCGCTTGCGTGGCCGTCACGCGAAAGCTGTACATGCCATCGGCGATCGCGCGGCCATCGGCGGCCTTGCCGTCCCACGCGAAGGTGTGCGTGCCGGCCTTGAGCGCGCCGAGGTTGAGCGTGTCGAGCACCGCGCCGCCCGCGTCGATGACTTCCACGCGCGCCTTATCGGCCGCGCTATCAAGCTTGAAGCCGCCGGCGGCCATGCCATCGCTTAGGCGAATGCTGTTGCCATCCACCAGCACCGAACGGCCGACCAAGGCCGCGCCTTGCAACGATTGATTCATCGTGAATTGCGTCATCAACGACTTCACCGTCGTGTTGAGCTTTTCGATGCCGTTAACGGTATTGATTTGCGCCATCTGGCTCGTCACCGCCGCGTTATCGAGCGGGTTGAGCGGGTCCTGGTTGTTCATCTGCGCGACGAGCAACTTGAGGAAGCGGTCCTCGGTCACTTCATTCGGCGACGTGTTTTTCGTGGTCGACGACGTGCTACCTAAAGTGGTGCTCGTCGCGGACGTGTTGGTGACGGTCGTCATGTCCTAAGCCCTTTTTATTGGCCCATCTGCAAGGTCTTGGCGAGCATTTGCTTAGCCGTGTTCATGACCTCGACGTTGCTTTGATAGGAACGCGAGGCCGAGATCATGTTGACCATCTCCTCCACCACGTTGACGTTCGATTGCGTGACATAGCCATCCGCGTCGGCCAATGGATGCGACGGGTCGTGAATGCGACGGCCGGGCGCGTCGCTTTCGGTGATGTTCGATACACGCACGCCCGGCGTGGGATCGTTTTCCGCCAGCTGCGCTTTGAACATCACTTGGCGCGCCTTATAGGCCTTGCCATC
>DASTRU010000073.1:0-10449 GCA_035761045.1 Burkholderiaceae bacterium
GATCCATTTCGCGAGGAAACCACCTTGTGCCTAAGCTGCGACGTGATCGAACCGTCGGACGGCAAGGGCTACGACCGTGATCCACGCTCGATCGCTAGGCGCGCCGAGGCGTATCTGCAAAGCACGGGCATCGGCGACACCGCGTACTTCGGCCCGGAGCCCGAGTTCTTCATCTTCGATAGCGTCACCTGGAGCGTCGACATGTCGGGCTGCTTCGTGAAGATCGATTCCGAAGAAGCGCCGTGGTCCACGGGCAAGAACTTCGAGGGCGGCAACCTGGCCCACCGTCCGCCGGTCAAGGGCGGCTATTTCCCCGTGCCGCCGGTCGACAGCTTCCAAGACATGCGCAGCGAAATGTGCTTGATCCTCGAGCAAATTGGCGTGCCGGTGGAGGTGCATCACCACGAAGTCGCGGCGCCTGGTCAATGCGAGATCGGCACCAAGTTCAGCACCCTCGTCGAGCGCGCCGACTGGCTGCAAAAGCTCAAGTACGTCGTGCATAACGTCGCGGCCAGCTATGGCAAGACGGCGACCTTCATGCCCAAACCCGTCGTCGGCGACAACGGCAGCGGCATGCACGTGCACCAATCGATTTGGAAGGGCGGCACCAACTTGTTCGCGGGCGACGGTTACGCCGGTTTGAGCGAGTTCGCGTTGTATTACATCGGCGGCATCATCAAGCATGCCCGCGCGCTCAACGCGATCACCAACCCGGGCACCAACTCGTACAAGCGTCTCGTGCCGGGTTTTGAAGCGCCGGTGAAGCTTGCGTACTCCGCGCGTAACCGTTCGGCGTCGATCCGTATTCCGTACGTCAACAGCCCGAAAGCGCGCCGCATCGAAGTGCGTTTCCCGGATCCCACGGCCAACCCGTACCTCGCGTTCGCCGCGATGATGATGGCGGGCCTCGATGGCGTGCAGAACAAGATCCATCCGGGCGAAGCGGCCGACAAAAACCTGTACGACCTGCCGCCCGAGGAAGACGCGAAGATCCCGACCGTTTGCGCCTCGCTCGACCAGGCGCTCGAGCATCTGGACAAGGACCGCGCCTTCCTGACCAAGGGCGGCGTGTTCACCGATTCGATGATCGACGCGTACATCGCTCTCAAGATGGAAGACGTCACGCGGTTCCGCATGACGACACACCCGATCGAGTTCGATATGTACTACTCGGCGTGATGTAGTTCTCGCCGCGCTCAACGCCGGGCCGCGCGCCCGGCGTTTTCGTTTGATGGACTGCTTTGCGAGACACCGTCGGCTCTACTAAACTCAGTCGCATGCCTAAAGCCCACATCACCCTCATTCGTCCGGCACTCGTTGCCGCCTGCCTCGTGCTTGCCTCGTCGGCCTTCGCGCAAAGCGAAGTTTATAAATGCCTTGGCGAGGGCGGGGCGATCGAATATCGAAACGTTGGCGACACCAAGGGTTGCAAGCGCATCGATAACGCGCCGGTGACGGTTGTTCCAAGCAATCGCGCCGCGTCCGCGCCGCGCGCGACACCGTCGGCGCCCAGTGCCGCGCAAAAGCAACGCGAGGACGACCGCCGCACCATTCTCGAAAGCGAACTCAAGGCCCAGGAAGATCGGTTGGCGGCGTTGCGCAAGGAATTCAACGAAGGCGAGCCCGAGCGCCGCGGCGACGAGCGCAACTATCAAAAGTATTTGGATCGCGTCGCGCAGCTCAAGGAAGACATCGCGCGCGCGGAGTCGAACATCGCGTCGCTCAAGCGCGAACTCGGCACCTTGGGTCCTTCCGGTAGCGCGGCGCGCTAAGTTTTTGATCGCGTCGCGTCATTGCCATCGCTCTCGTCGAACTCCTACGCGGCGCTTGATTTACTCGGTACCGCCGTTGCATTAGTCGGTCGCGACCGACGCGTGCTGTTCGCCAACACCGCGTTCGAAAGCCTGTTCAACGTCTCGCGCCGCCAAATCATCGATGCTGCGCTCGACGCGGTATTCCTAAGCGAAGCGCTCGTCGTGTTGTTCGATGCGGCTTGCTCCCGCGCGTTCGACCTTCGACGGCAAGACATCACGCTTAGCGTCTTGCATCGCGACCCGGTTGCCGTACACGTCACCGTCACGGCGCTCGAAGAGCCAGGACTTGCCGTGTTGTTCGAGTTTCGCGAAGCCGAGCAGCAACTCAAGCACGAGCGCGACGAGCGTTACTTCGAACAAGGTCAGGCCAATCGCGAACTCATTCGCAACCTTGCTCACGAAATCAAAAATCCCTTAGGCGGTATTCGCGGCGCCGCGCAGTTGTTGGAGATGGAAATCTCCCAGGACGATAGGGCCGCCGAGTTGCGCGAATACACGCAAATCATCGTGAAGGAAGCCGATCGGCTGCAAACGCTGGTCGATCGTTTGCTCGCGCCGCATCGTCGGCCGCAAGTCGTCAACGTCAACATCCATGAGGTGTGCGAGCGCGTGCGTTCCGTGATCCTCGCCGAGTATCCGCACGGGCTTATCGTCAAGCGCGACTACGACGTTAGCGTGCCGGAGTTTCCCGGCGATAAGGAACAGTTGATTCAAGCCTTGCTCAACATCGCGCAAAACGCGGCGCAGGCGCTTAAGAGTCGCATGGAGCTAAACGACGCGCTCATTACGTTACGCACTCGCATCGCGCGCAATGTCACCATCAATCGCCAGCGATGGCGATTGGCATTGGACTTGCATATCGCGGACAACGGTCCAGGCATCCCGGAATCGATACGTGATCGCATCTTCTTACCGCTCGTGTCGGGGCGTGAAGGCGGAAGCGGTTTAGGTTTAACGCTCGCGCAGACGTTCGTTCATCAACATCAAGGCATCATCGAATGCGACTCTCGCCCGGGCTTCACCGATTTCAGGTTGCTGATCCCGCTGCCCTGACGTGCGGCATCCATCGCCGTGTCGCCTCTATCGCTACATGAAGCCGATCTGGATCATTGACGACGACCATTCAATTCGCTGGGTGCTCGATAAAGCCCTGGCGCGCCATCAACTCCCCACGCGAACCTTCGCGAACGTGCCCGACGTGTTAGCGGCGCTCAGCGTCGAAGAACCGCAAGTCATCGTGTCGGACATTCGCATGCCTGGCGGATCAACGGCGAACGCGGGGCTCGAGTTACTTGAGACCGTGCGGCGAAATCATCCGACCGTACCCGTCATCATCATGACGGCGTATTCCGACTTAGAAAGCGCGGTATCCGCGTTTCAAGGCGGCGCGTTCGAATATCTGCCCAAGCCGTTCGATATCGATAAAGCGGTCGAGCTAATCCGGCGCGCGGTGGACGAAAGCTTGCGCGAGATGTCCGACACGCCCGACGCCCTGACGGAAACGCCCGAAATTCTCGGCCACGCGCCCGCCATGCAAGACGTCTTTCGTGCGATTGGACGTTTGTCCCAATCGAACGTGACGGTGTTGATCACCGGCGAATCCGGCACGGGCAAGGAGTTAGTCGCGCGTGCCTTGCATAAGCACAGTCCCCGGCACGCGGGGCCGTTCGTAGCGCTCAATACCGCGGCGATCCCACGCGATCTGCTCGAAAGTGAACTGTTCGGGCACGAACGTGGTGCATTTACTGGTGCACAAGCCCTGCGACGGGGCCGTTTCGAGCAAGCCGAGGGCGGCACCTTGTTTCTCGACGAAATCGGCGACATGCCCGCCGAGTTGCAAACCCGCTTATTGCGCGTGCTGTCCGACGGCACGTATTACCGTGTTGGCGGAACGAGCCCTATTCGCTCCAACGTGCGCGTTATCGCGGCGACTCACCAAAACCTCGAAGAACGCGTGCGCCAAGGATTGTTTCGCGAAGACTTATTCCATCGCCTCAATGTCATTCGCCTGCGCCTGCCGGCGCTGCGCGAACGGTCCGACGATATACCGCTGCTGGCGCAACACTTTCTGAAACAAAGCGCGCGCCAATTGCAGGTCGATGCAAAGCGTTTGTCCGACGATGCACTGGCCACGCTTGCACGCCTGCCGTTTCCCGGCAACGTTCGGCAGCTTGAAAACGTGTGCCATTGGTTGACGGTCATGGCGCCTGGTCAGGTGGTGGAGGTGAAAGACTTGCCGCCCGATATCCGCTGCGACTCGGGCGATTCGCTCGGTGCCGCTGCTCCATCGCCCGTCGAATCGCCGGTGGTAAATGGGACGAGCGAGCCCGTTGCGACTCGCGTCGCACCCGATGTCGACGAATGGGTACGCTGCTTGGAGCGTGAAGCCCGGCGTTTATTGACGAATCAGACGCCGGAGGTGATGGATGTACTCACGCGTAAGTTCGAAGCAGCGGTCATTCGCACCGCGCTTGGCCATACGCATGGTCGACGAATCGAGGCGGCTCAGCGTTTGGGTATCGGTCGCAACACGATCACTCGCAAAGTCCAGGATTTAGGACTTGAATCCAACGACGATTCGGTGATTTAGCGTTGATTAGCGTGTCGACTGATCGAACTGGCGAATGAAGTCGCGAATGCGCGGGTACACCGAATCGCGCCAACGGCGTCCCGAGAAGATGCCGTAATGGCCCGCGCCCTCGACGATGTAATCGAACTGCCGATTCTTAGGAATGCTCGAGCACAAGCGATGCGCCGCCTGTGTTTGGCCCGGGCCCGAAATATCGTCTAGTTCACCCTCGACCGTTAGCAACGCAACGCTCTTGATATCTTGCGGGCGCACAAGCTCATCGCGCACCATCCATTCGCCCTTGGGCAATAAATGGTCTTGAAACACCACTTTGATCGTTTGCAGGTAGTACTCGGCCGGTAAGTCGAGCACGGCGTTGTATTCGTCGTAGAAACGACGGTGCGATTCGGCGTCCTCAAGGTCGCCTTTGACTAAGTCGAGATAAAAGTCGTAGTGCGATTGCGCGTGACGATCGGGATTCATCGCGATGAACCCGGCGTGTTGCAGGAATCCTGGATAAACCTTGCGCAAATAACCCGGATACTGCGCCGGCACCGAATACACCACGTTCGTCTCAAACCATGAATACGGTTTGCGCTGTGCAAGAGCGTTGACCTCGGTTTGGCCAACGCGAGTATCGATGGGGCCACCCATCATCGTCATCGATCGCGGCAGATGTTTTTCCTTGCGCGACGCCATTAGCGAAACACCGGCCAGCACCGGCACGGTTGGCTGACACACCGAAATCAAATGCACGTTCGGGCCTAAGTGGCGCACGAACTCTTGCACGTATTCGACGTAATCATCGAGATTAAAGTCGCCCGACGACAGCGGAACCATGCGCGCGTCGATCCAATCGGTCACCCATACGTCGTGGTCCTTCACCAGCGTACGGACCGTATCGCGCAACAGCGTTGCGTGGTGGCCGGAAAGCGGCGCGAAGACGATAACGCGTGGATCTTTCGCGTTACGAGCGGCGTCGATACGACGATGAAAGTGAATCAGCTTGCAAAACGGTTTGTAAATCTCAACGTCGATATCGATCGGCACTTCGCGGCCGTCCACCGTCGTGGACTCGATATGCCACTCTGGCTTCTCGTACGTTTTGCCTAAGCGGTAGAGCAACTCGAAACTGGCCGCTAAACGGCGCGATACCGGCGTGTACGCCAGGGGCGAGGCGGGATTGGAGTACAGCCGCGCGTTAGCCTCTGCCCAAGCGGACAAAGGATTGAGCAGCGCGCGCTGCATTTCGTGGAGGTCGTACAACATAAGCGTCTCGCAATCCTAAAACGACAACAGCAATGGTTTGACTATCACAATGGGTCCAAAAATCCGCCATGCATAAGTTCCTACTGCAAGCGAAGTTCCTGTCGATCTTTGTCGCATGCGCACAAATGCGCAGCGATCAGGAATTTGCTGAGGCTGCCGGGGGCGAATACCAGTAATTCGCGGCAGTCGAAAGTCTTGATCGACTAAGACGGTTGGTCGTCAAACCTAAATTTGAAATCGTTCACCGCATTGCGATGGAAGCGACCAGAACCAATCGCTTCCAACATGCTCTTGTCACGATCTTCGACCTAAGCGAGAAAAACTTAAATGTTTATTTCTCGAGGTACTTGAGTTTGTCGGGTACGTCACGCCACTGATCCGCGTCGGCGGCATGGGGTTTCATCCGCGTGATCGACGGCCACTGACGCGCAAGATCGGCGTTTAGTTTGATGAACTGTTGTTGTTCGGCCGGAACGTCTTCCTCGGCGACGATCGCATTGACCGGGCACTCGGGGATGCATACCGCGCAGTCAATGCATTCATCGGGGTCGATGGCGAGGAAGTTAGGCCCTTCGCGAAAACAATCCACCGGGCATACATCCACGCAATCGGTGTACTTGCACTTGATGCAGCTTTCAAGAACAACGTGAGTCATGATTTTCCTCAAGGCGCGCGTGACTTTTTTAATGCGCCAGGATTTTTTGCGTTTGACGGCATTGATAACCGTCGATCAAAACCCCACGAGTTTACCCGAGCGGCCTAAGATCTTCCGTCATGGGTTAGGAATCAATATCCATGACGATGGATCGCAACGGAATGATGTTGCCGTTACGCGGTCTTATGAACTCCTCGACGAGGTTTTCATGCTGAAGCCAGTCTTTTTTGCGGCGGTGCTGGGTATTGCATCGGCGATGGTGCAAGCGCAAACGGTTTACAAGATCACCGGACCGGATGGCCGCGTGACCTACACCAGCGAGGCGCCATCACGCACCGGGCAGGGCGTTAGCCGTCTTGAGATGGGTCGCGGCAACGTGATTCCCGCGCCGCCCCAGGCGCCGCCGCCAAGCCCCAGTGCGAAAGCCGACGAATTGCAAGAGCGCCTGTTGCGCGAGCGTATCGAGGCGGAGCGCGCTCGCCGCGAGGCTTACGAGGCCGACGCGGCCCGCCACCGCGCGGAAGCCGAGCGCATCGCCGCCGCGCGCGCCGAATGCGAACGGCAGCGCTGGACGCGGTGCGACGACCCCGAGTTTCTCGTGGAGCGCGGCTGGATCCCGCCATTGCCTTATCGCGTGCCGCGTGATCGCCCGGTCGTACGACCAACGTCTCCGCGCGATCAGCCAGCGCCGATGCTTCCCGGGTCGATCCCACATCAGGCGCCGGCCGATCAATACCTGCCGCGCGCGTATCCGCCCGTTCCACCGGGAACGCCGGGGTATTCACGTTAGGTTGTCCACGCAAGGCTTGCAAGGACGCCTAAAACTTCGTTGGACACGCGAAGGCCACGTTCTCCTCGCATGGCAGAATCGCTGCCATGATCATCGGCTCCCTGCTTGATACCGACCTTTATAAATTCACCATGATGCAGGTGGTGCTGCATCATTTTCCCGGTGCGCAGGTCGAATACCGCTTCAAATGTCGCAACGAGGGCGTTGCGCTCGCGCCATTGGCGCAAGCCGTGCGTGAGCACATCGCCGCGCTTTGCTCGCTCCACTTCCGCGATGAAGAGCTTGATTACCTGCGGTCGATGCGCTTCATCAAAAGCGACTTCGTCGATTTCCTTGGGCTGTTTCGGCTCAACGAAAAGTACGTTCACATTACCCCGCAACCCAATGGCGAGCTCGACATCGTGGTGCGCGGTCCTTGGTTGCACACGATCTTGTTCGAAATTCCGGTGTTGGCCATCGTCAACGAGCTGTACTTTCAATCGCACGCCCCGCATCCGGACTTCGCGTTGGGACGTCGCCGGCTCGAGGAAAAAATCAGCTTGATCACGCGTGACGCGGATTTCGACGACTTACGCATCGCCGACTACGGCACCCGCCGTCGGTTTTCGCGGCGGTGGCATGAAGAGGTCTTGCTATTCACGCGGGCAAAACTTGGCAGCCGATTCGCGGGAACGTCCAACGTGTTTTACGCGATGAAGCACGGCATGACGCCGCTTGGAACGATGGCGCACGAATATCTGCAAGCCTGCCAGGCCCTCGGGCCACGCTTGCGTGATTCGCAAACCTATGCGTTTGAAGTTTGGGCCCGCGAATATCGCGGCGACTTAGGCATCGCCTTGTCCGACGTGTATGGCATGGACGCCTTCTTGCGCGACTTCGATATGTACTTTTGCAAGTTGTTCGACGGCGCGCGCCATGATTCAGGCGACCCGTTCGAGTGGGGCGAGCGCCTAATCGCGCATTACGCGAACAACCGCGTCGATCCGCGCAGCAAGCTGCTGGTGTTCTCCGACAGCTTGAACTTTCCGCTCATCGTCGACTTGCATCGCCGCTTCGCCAAGCGCGCCAAGCTCGCGTTTGGCATTGGCACCAATCTCACCAACGATCTTGGCTACACGCCGCTGCAAATCGTGATGAAGATGGTTCGATGCAATGATCAGCCGGTGGCTAAGTTATCGGATTCACCGGCGAAGAATATGTGCGACGACCCCGCGTACGTTGCTTACCTTCGGCAAGTGTTCGACATAGGAGCCGCATCATGAACGACCCGTTCGACACCTCGGCTGCGCGTTCGCGCATTCTCACGCGTATTCGCACCGCGCAAGGCCGTGGCGAACCCACATTGTTCGATGATTCGCGAAACGACGATTACCTCAAGCGGCATCCCCGCGGCCCGCAACCAGCGCCTTATGCCGATGTCGTGACGACGTTCGTCGAACGCGCCGAGCGTATGGCCAGCTCCGTCGTGCGGGTCGGAAGTACGTTGGAGGTTCCACTGGCATGCGCGCGTTACCTCGATCAACAACAGCTTCCCATGCGCGCGGCTTGTTGGAATACGCTCTCGTCGTTCGACTGGAAAAAGGCTGGAATCGATGCCGAGTTTCGTCCGCCCCACGAGGACGATTTAGTCGGTATTAGCGGCAGCTTTTGCGGCATCGCCGAGACGGGAACCTTGTTGTTCTTGTCTGGCCCCAACACCCCCGCCACCACGCATTTATGGCCCGAAACGCATATCGCGATTCTTGAGCGTTCGCGCGTGGTGTCGGTCATGGAAGACGCGTTTGATCTTATGCGCCACGAGCGTCGTGAATTACCACGCGCCGCCAACTTCGTTTCCGGACCCTCGCGTACTGGCGACATTGAACAAACCATCGTGCTTGGCGCACACGGACCTTACCGCGTTCACATCATAGTCGTCGGTTAGGCGGTATTCATTCTTCTAATAAAAATGGGGGGCTTTCAGTGCGTAGCCTGATTGGTGCGTTGTCGCTTGCCGTAATGACTTTAAATCCCGCGCATGCCGCCGAACTGGATGGCGCGCGGCTCGGTCTTGGATGGACCATACCCTTCGTCGGTATTTTGTTGTCGATCGCGTTGATGCCCTTGCTCGCTCCTAAGGTGTGGCATGCCCATTTTGGCAAGATCAGCGCGGGTTGGTCGCTTGCAACGCTGCTTCCACTCGCTGTGTTGTTTGGTCCAGCGGTGGCGGCGGGTGCGGCGTGGCATACGCTGTTGCTCGAGTACTTACCGTTTTTGATTTTCATCGGCGCGCTTTACGTCGTGGCGAGCGGTATCCATATCAGCGGGAATTTGCATGGCGCGCCTGGTTTGAACACCACGCTGCTGGCCATTGGCGCGCTTCTCGCAAGCGTCATGGGTACGACTGGCGCTTCGATGTTGTTGATATCGCCGCTAATCCGCGCGAACGACAATCGCCGTTACCGCGTTCATACGATCGTGTTTTTCATCTTCATCGTGGCGAATATCGGTGGCTCGTTAACACCGTTGGGCGACCCGCCCTTGTTCCTCGGTTTCCTAAAAGGCGTGGATTTTTTCTGGACGCTCAAGCACATGGCCGGTCCCATGTTGCTTCAACTCGCGGTATTGCTGCCTTTGTTTTACGCGATCGACACCGTGTTGTACCGACGCGATGTCGCGCAAGGTTTAAAGCGTGATCCAACGCCCGACACGCCAATTGGCTTAAGTGGCAAATGCAATTTTTTATTCCTCGCGGTATTAGTCGCGACAGTGGTGCTCACCGGCTTATGGCGCACGCCACGCGCTATTAGCATTGGGGGCGTGGAGTACTCGTTGCCGGGGCTCGTGCGCGACGTGGTGTTCATTGTCGTGGCCATGCTCTCACTAAAACTCACGCCGCGTTCCGCGCGCGAGGCCAACCAATTTTCCTGGGGGCCGATTAAAGAAGTCGCGAAGATCTTCCTCGGCATCTTTCTCACGATGGCGCCCGTCATCGTGATGCTGCGCGCGGGCTCCGCTGGAGCGTTCGCGCCGATCGTGTCGTTAGTGACTAATGCGCAAGGCGAACTCAACAACGCCATGTACTTCTGGTTGACCGGAGCACTATCGTCGTTTTTGGATAATGCGCCCACGTACTTAGTGTTTTTCAACTTGGCAGGCGGCGATCCATCCACCTTGATGACGAGCCTCGCGGGTACGTTGACGGCGATCTCGGCGGGTGCGGTATTCATGGGCGCCAATACCTACATTGGCAACGCTCCGAACTTTATGGTGAAGTCGATCGCCGAATCGCGTGGCATCGCGATGCCTGGTTTCTTTGGCTACATGGCATGGTCGATCGTCATTTTGCTGCCGTTGTTTGGCCTGACCACTC
>DASTRU010000074.1:0-2465 GCA_035761045.1 Burkholderiaceae bacterium
GCCCTTGCACCGTGCCGTTCACGACCACATGCGCCGCCGTGACACCGCCTTCGATCGTCGCGAGTTCGCTAATCACGAGGAATGACGGCTGATCGTCCTGCGCGCGCAGCTCGCCCTTCACCATGCCATCCACGCGCAACCCGCCCGCGAACTCGACGTTGCCAATCATGCGGGTTTTCGCGCCGATCAACGTTTCAATCGCTTTTTGCCCGCCTTGGTTTTTTCCAAACATGACACATGCTCCTTGCCTTGCTTGTTATCCCGTTAACGCGACGGTGTGGCGCGCCTTGACGGCTTCGCCGGACATCACCCTCGCCTCCACGGACTGAACCACCGCGTCCACGGGGATCTCGAAAGAGCCCTCAAGGCGCTGAAACATCCGAAACGACAACGCGAACGCCGATGCATCCGCGCCGCCATTTGGCAAAGTCATCGTAACACCGCGCCCCTCGCGAACGAGCGACACCACAAGCTGTAGATGGCCGACAAAGTCACGTCCTGGCTTGGGTCCTTGCCCCACCAATACCCGGTAACGGTATCGGCGCCCCTGAGCCGAGTTCTCGCTATCCACTTGCAAACTGCGCACCGAAACGCCCGGTCCGGCAACGGGCGCGATTTGCTCGAAAAACGCAAGCTCCTCACGCAGTTTGGCGTTCTCGCGTTCAAGCGCTTTGATTTGCACGGTTAATCGATCGCGAGCCGCATCGGCGATGGCCGCATCGCTTTTCGATCGGTCGATACTCGCCGCCAATTGATCCCGCTCGCGACGAAACGCCTCGACCTGCTCGTTCAACCGCGCGATCTCGGCCCTTGATTGCTCGACATCGATCCCCGACCACTCGCGACGATGTTCGAACGTCCACCGAGCAATCAGGATGGCGACTCCAATCGTTGCGGCCCAAAGCAGCATCGTGATCCACCACGGACGCCGCGACTTCACGGCCATATGCGGAGCCGATACCGACAAGCGGCGCCAAAGCAGCTTCCATTTCATACCGATCCCCCATGGCTGCTTGAATAATTCGAATGGCTCGATTGTGCGGCGAGAAGAACAGCCAAAAACAAAAAGCCGCCCACTTGGGGCGGCTTTTGCACGCACAACGTGACGTTTAGCGCTTGGAGAACTGCTTGCGACGGCGGGCTTTGTGCAGACCCACCTTCTTACGTTCCACCTCACGCGCGTCACGCGTAACCAAACCAGCCTGGGACAGCGCGGGCTTGAGCGTGGCGTCGTAATCGATCAACGCGCGAGTAATGCCGTGGCGAACGGCACCGGCTTGGCCAGACTCGCCACCGCCGTTTACGTTGACCTTGATATCGAACGTTGATTCATGGTTCGTCAACACGAGCGGTTGGCGAACGATCATAAGCCCCGTTTCGCGCTTGAAGTATTCGTTCGCTGGCTTACCGTTGACGGTGATCGTGCCCGAGCCAGATTTGATGAACACTCGCGCCACCGACGTTTTGCGGCGGCCCGTGCCGTAGTTGTAGTTTCCGATCATGAGAAATTCCTAAGAGGGCCGGTCAAAACTGAAGCGGCTTTGGCTGCTGCGCGGTGTGAGGATGAGTAGCTTCGGCGTATACCTTCAGCTTCTTGATCATCGCATAACCCAACGGGCCTTTAGGCAACATGCCTTTGACGGCCTTCTCAAGCGCGCGGCCAGGAAAACGCTGCTGCATGCGCTCGAAATTGGTTTCGTAGATGCCGCCTGGATAACCGGAGTGGCGGAAATACTTCTTGTTGAGCGGCTTGCCGCCGGTCACGCGCAGTTTGGCGGCGTTGACGACGACAATGAAATCGCCCGTGTCGACGTGTGGCGTGAATTCAGGCTTGTGCTTACCGCGCAAACGCGCGGCGATACCAGCTGCGACGCGACCCAGGACTTGATCCGTCGCATCTACTACGTACCAGTCGCGAACAACTTCCGCGGGCTTGGCAGAGAACGTTTTCATAATGTTTAGAAGAGCTTGAGACCCACAACCACGCGGAAGAGAAGATGAGGCGGGCGAGTCATTGATTGTTCCGGCAACGGCAAACGGGGGGAGGTGCCGAAGGCGGAAAAGCCCGCGATTCTAAAGATTTAAGATAAGACGCGTCAATTAAAGATAAAAAGAAAGCCCGAACGGCTTTCACCGTTCGGGCAAATCCACCAACAAAGGTTGGATGGAGGAGACTCTTTTCGCAATGCGAATGAAAATTGCATTCGATGGAAAGACTGTAGTTCAAGAAATGTTGCAGCGCAAGAAACAAAGTATTTCCAGACGGAAGTACTACTACGGAGATTGATGATGGAAGCAACGGTCCGTTGGATTGAGTCGGCCGGAATGGCGTTTCTCGCGGAGACGGGAAGCGGTCACGCGGTGGTGATGGACGGAGCGCCGGAAGGCGGTGGACGCAACCTCGGACCCCGCCCCATGGAAATGGTGTTACTCGGCACCGGCGGATGCACCGCCTACGACGTCGT
>DASTRU010000075.1:0-13857 GCA_035761045.1 Burkholderiaceae bacterium
CCAGATCAACCTGTACCGCGCGCTCGGGGCGGAGCTGCCGCGTTTCGGCCACGTGCCGATGATCCTCGGCGCGGACGGGCAGCGCCTGTCGAAGCGCCACGGCGCGGTGAGCGTGATGCAGTACAAGGAGGACGGGTTCCTCCCCGACGCGATGGTGAACTACCTCGCGCGCCTGGGCTGGTCCCACGGCGACGAGGAGGTGTTCTCGCGCGAGCAGCTGGTCGAATGGTTCGACCTCGAGCACGTGAGCAAGTCGCCCGCGCGCTGGGATCCGGAGAAGCTCCGGTGGCTCAACGGCGAGTACCTGCGGCGCATGGCGGACGCGGACCTCGCGCAGCTCCTGCACGACGAGAAGCCGGGCGTGTACCGATACCTGGAGTCCGTGATGGACCCGATCGCGATGACCGCGGCCGGCCGCGCCAAATTCCAGACGCTCCTCGACCACGAGCAGTTCCTGATGGCGATGGCCGAGCCCGCCCATCCCGATGCCGCGCTCGCGAAGGACCACCTGGGCGAGGCGGGCCGGGGCGTGCTCTCGGCGCTGCTGCCCAAGCTCCGGGCCGATACGAAGTGGGACGCCCCCTCGATCAGCGCCGTGCTGAAGGAGACCGTGAAGTCGATGGGCGTGAAGCCCCCGGCGGTGATGATGCCCTTCCGGGTGGCCCTCACCGGCCAGGCCCAGACGCCGGCCATCGACGCCATCGCCGCGGCGCTCCGCAAGGACGTGGCCCTTTCCCGCTTGGAACGAGCGGCCTGCGGCTGATATAATGCAGGGCTCGGTCGGGGGGTATAGCTCAGCTGGGAGAGCGCTTGCATGGCATGCAAGAGGTCAGCGGTTCGATCCCGCTTACCTCCACCAAGTTTTCCTCGGGAACGGGGAGCCCTCTAGCTCCCCGTTTCTCTGTCCCCATCGTCTAGAGGCCTAGGACACCGCCCTTTCACGGCGATAACCGGGGTTCGAATCCCCGTGGGGACGCCACCTTCTACCGGAGTTCCGGAGTCGTGTGGCGCTGGTAAATCGTTGGTAAACGCAAAGATCGCGTTAAATGCCGGCGTCAGACTCAACCGTCCTTCAAACAAAAAGGCCGCATCAATTTCGATGCGGCCTTTTTGTTTGGTTGATTAAGTTTCCTACGCAAGCACGGAGCGTAAGAACTTCGAAATATCCATCACTTCCTCGGCGCAAACGGAATGTGGCATCGCGTACGTATGCCATTCGACCGAATAACCCAGCTGATTCAAAACATCGCGTGCTTCAAGGGCGCGTGCGAGAGGTACCACGGGATCGGTCGTTCCGTGAGCGAGGAATACGGGCACGTCGTGGTTGGCTTGATGCCGCTCTTCCTTGGTCGTGCCTGAAAGCGGCAAATAACCGGAGAGGCCAATCAAACCTCCGAGGCGCTCGACGTGACGCAAGCCGGTCAGCAGCGTCATCGCGCATCCTTGGCTAAAGCCAGCGAGCACGATGCGCCGCGCGGGAACGCCGCGTTGTTTTTCGCGCTCGATCACGGCATCGACTTGTTTGAGCGATGCGCGTAAGCCGCCTTCGTCTTCGCGTCGCGCGAGATCGATGCCCAAAATGTCGTACCAGGCGCGCATCACATATCCGCCGTTTACCGTGATGGGAATACGCGGCGCGTGCGGGAAAACGAAGCGCACGGAACCACATCCATCAAGGTCGAGTTCGGGAACGATCGGAGCGAAATCGTTGCCGTCGGCGCCGAGGCCGTGCAGCCAGATCACGGACGATTGCGGATTCGCGCCGGTTTCGATTTCTAAACATTCAAGTTGTTCGGTCATTAAGCATTCTCCACGCGTGCGGCGCGAATCGCCGCCTTGGGACGAAAGGCGGCGCAGACCGCTTCATTGGTATCGATATACGGGCCGCCGATAAGGTCGATGCAATAAGGAATCGCGGCGAATACGCCTGCCGTGATGAGCTGACCTTGCGCATCGCGCAAGCCTTCAAGCGTTTCCTTGATCGACTTCGGTTGGCCGGGCAAATTCACGATGAGCGCCGCATGCGCGGCGGCTTCGCGCACGACCGCGACCTGTCTCGAAAGAATGGCCGTCGGCACGAAATGCAACGACACCTGTCGCATGCGTTCGCCGAAACCCGGCATTTCCTTGGTGGCGATCGCGAGCGTTGCTTCCGGCGTTACGTCGCGTCGCGCGGGGCCGGTTCCACCCGTTGTAAGCACCAAGGCACATCGTTCGTTATCGACGAGGTCGATCAACGTCGCTTCAATCGTTGGACGATCGTCCGGGATAAGCCGCTCGACGAATTCAAGCGGGCTGCGGCAAGCGCTCGTCAACCAATCGCGCAAGGCGGGAATGCCTTGATCTTGATAGGCGCCGCTTGATGCGCGATCGGAAATCGAGACGAGCCCGACGCGAGCTAAGTCTCCAACGGTAGAGGTCATGGAAGGTCCGGTTTGGATTGATCGTCGGTGGAGATCGACGCGGTTTTGAGCAACTGAAAAAGCTCGCGAAAGGCGCGTGGTGGCCGCTGCTCTGTTTGTTCCTTGCGCGCTTGACGCACCAATGCGCGCACGGTTTGCAAATCGGCGTGCGGGTGTTCACGCGCCCATAGCGTCAATGCATCGTCGTCGTCGATCAAACGCGCGCGCCATTGTTCAAGCTCGCGCATTCGGCGTGCTTCGTCGCGCGACGGAGCATTCAATGCATCAAGGTCGGCGCGCAATTGTTGAATTAACGATTCATCAAGATCGCGCATCAAGCGGCCGATGTATTGCAATTGGCGTCGTCGACCTTCGTGAGCGGTGATGCGTCGTGCCTCGTTGACCGCTTCGCGCAAGGCATCGGGCAAGGCCAATCGCGCGAAGCGTTCGCGTGGTAGTTCAACCAGTTGCACGCCTAGCGATTGCAAGGCCGTGCTTGCCTTCTTGCGTTGCGTGCGAGAGGGCGCGTTTTCGTCGGAGCGGGAGTACTTCATAGCGGCATAATCATGCCATTCATCCAGCATGTGTTTTTTAACGCGGCTGCTCCTCCTTACTTCATTCAAGGCTTGGCTCCTTCATGTCAAACGCTTCCACATTCGTTATTCCGTTTGATCGTCTTCGCTCGATGGTGGAGGACGTGCTTGTCATCGCTCGGCGCAAAGGAGCGACCAGTTGTTTCAGCGACGTGAGCGAGGGAACCGGTCTTTCCGTCACGGTGCGCAAGGGCAATGTCGAGACGATCGAGCAAAACCGCGACAAGTCTTTAAGCGTGACGACTTATATCGGCCAACGTAAGGGTTCGGCGACGACGTCGGATTTTTCGTCGTCGGCGATTGAGGGCATGGTGCAAGCAGCGCTTGATATCGCGCGTTATACGGCCGGCGACCCCGCCGCCGGCTTGCCCGACGAAGACATGCTTGAACGCAATCCACGCGACTTAGCGTTGTTTTATCCATGGGATATCGACGCCACGGCGGCGATCGAAATCGCCAAGCGCGCCGAAGACGCTGCATTCGCCGTCGACTCCCATATTCGCAATAGCGAAGGCGCTAACCTGTCGGCGCAGCACGCGCAGTTTTACATGGCGAATTCGCATGGATTTGTGGGCGGATACGCGTACTCGCGTCATAGCATGTTGTGCATACCGATTGCGCAAAAGGGCAATACCATGCAACGCGACGACTGGTATTCGTCCGACCGTAACCCCGCCTTGCTTGCCCAGCCGGAAGCAATTGGCCGTTATGCGGCCCAGCGTGCATTATCTCGGTTAAATGCCCGTCGTCTTGGAACGCGGCAATGTCCGGTGTTGTTTGAAGCGCCGGTTGCGTGCGGTCTTGTGGGCTCGTTCGTGCAAGCCACTTCGGGAACATCGCTATACCGCCAATCGAGTTTTCTCGTGAACTCATTAGGGCGGCAAGTCTTCGCGCCGCATGTATCGCTCACCGAAGACCCGCATGTGCTGGGCGCGATCGGTAGCGCGCCATTTGACGACGAAGGCGTTCGCACGCAAGCGCGGCGTGTTGTCGATAACGGCGTGGTCAACGGCTGGTTCTTATCGTCGTACTCGGCGCGCAAGCTTGGCATGCGCACGACTGGCAACGCGGGCGGATCGCACAACCTCTCGTTGCAATCCTCGCAAACGCGCAAGAGCGACGACCTCGAAGCGATGCTGCGCAAACTTCACACGGGCTTGCTGGTGACCGATCTCATCGGTCAAGGCATCAATTACGTGACTGGGGATTACTCGCGCGGTGCTTTCGGGTACTGGGTGGAAAACGGCCAGATTGCTTACCCGGTCGAGGAGATCACGATCGCCGGCAATCTGCGCGATATGTTCATGCGCATCGCGGCGATTGGCGCGGACACCATTATTCGCGGCACGAAATCGACGGGTTCGATATTGATCGAAGAGATGACGGTCGCGGGTGCATAAGGCGCGTTGTCATCGCAACCCCTTAAAGACAAACCCTTATGGCTTGCCTGGGGGATGAGACGCACAATCGCCGGTGGTATTGCGAGACGGTCTCGCACACACCGAGATATCAATCCAAGGAGAACCCTGCATGTCCGACCGTCGTTCCTTTTTGAAGAACTCTGCCGCGGGTGCCGTGGCGACTGGCGCGCTCGCCGCGCCCGCCATCGTCAGCGCGCAATCGCCTAACGTGCAATGGCGTTTGGCATCGAGCTTCCCCAAGTCGCTCGACACCATTTTTGGTGGCGCCGAAACGTTGTCCAAGCGCGTGGCCGCGGCAACCGGCGGCAAGTTTCAAATTCGTGTGTTCGCGGGTGGTGAGATTGTTCCCGCGTTCCAAGTGGCCGATGCCGTGGGTCAAGGCACGGTGGAGTGCGGCCATACCGCTTCGTACTACTACGTGGGCAAGCACCCGGCATTCGCGTTTGATTGCGCGTTGCCGTTCGGTATGAACGCCCGCCAGCAAACCGCCTGGATGAACGATGGCGGCGGTCTGCAACTCACGCGTGAATTCTTCAAGCAATTCGGCTTCATGAACTTCGCGGGCGGCAACACGGGTTGCCAAATGGGTGGTTGGTTCCGCAAGGAAGTGAAATCGCTGGCCGACGTCAAGGGCCTGAAGATGCGCATTCCAGGCTTTGGCGGCCGTGTGTTCGCGGCGATGGGCGCGGTGCCTCAGCAAATTCCGGGCGGTGAGATTTACCAATCGCTCGAACGCGGCACGATCGACGCGGCCGAATGGATCGGCCCGTACGATGACGAAAAACTCGGCCTGGCCAAGATCGCCAAGTTCTACTACTACCCAGGTTGGTGGGAGCCGGCGGCGCAACTCTCGTTCTACGTGAACATCAAGGCGTGGGAAGCATTGCCCGCCGAGTACAAGGCCATCTTCGAAGCCGCGTGCCAAGAAGCGCATATCACCATGCTCGCCGCGTACGACGCGAAGAACCCAGCCGCCTTGCAACGTCTCGTCAATTCAGGCGCGCAACTGCGCGGCTATCCGAACGACGTCATGCAAGCCGCTTACAAGGCCGCGATGGCGATCTACGACGAGGAATCCGCGAAGGATGCGCAGTTCAAGAAGATTTACGATCCGTGGACCAAGTTCTTGCGCGACCAGCAACGTTGGTTCCGCGTTGCCGAAGCAGGTATCGACAACTTCCGTCCCGCCGCCGCGCCGGCCGCCAAGAAGTAAGTTAGCCACGTGAGTAGGGCAGTTGAAGTTAAAAGCCGGGCTTAATGCCCGGCTTTTTTATTGGCGTGTGCGCGCTATGCACTACGCAAAAAAACCGCGCTCAAGCATGATGCTCGAGCGCGGTTTTAGTTTGTTTAACGACTTAACTGTTTGAGTCGCTATTACTTCGCGGGTTCGGCCTTGAACGCATCCGCGGGATCAGGGGCCGGAGTCGCCTCGCCGCTCGGTGCGGTTTGGTCTTGCGACGGCATCCCCGCGTCAGGCATCGGCGTATCGGCGGGGACGAAGTCTTGCGTTTGATCGATGTGTTGCACTTGAACCGGCTTGTCGACGTGCACGAGCTGCGGGAACGCGATGATCAACGCCACCATCACGATTTGAATGCCCACGAACGGTACCGCGCCCCAATAAATATCCGTGGTCTTGACTTCCTTAGGCGCCACGCTACGCAGATAGAACAAGGCGAATCCGAAGGGCGGATGCATGAACGAGGTTTGCATGTTCACGCCGAGCAACACGCCAAACCAGATCAAGTCGATACCGAGTTTGTCGGCGACGGGCGCGAGCAGCGGCACCAAGATGAACGACAGCTCGAAGAAGTCCAAGAAGAACGCGAGCAAGAAGATCATGATGTTGACCACGATCAGGAAGCCCGTTTGTCCACCAGGCAAGCCGATGAGCAGATGTTCGACCCACAAATCGCCGTTAACCGCGCGGAACGTCAGACCGAATACCGTCGAGCCGATGAGGATGAACATCACGAAGCTCGACAGCGCCGCGGTGTTTTGAAGCGCTTGGCGAAGTAGCTTGAATGTGAGCTTGCGACGCATGATCGCGAGAATCAACGCACCAGCCGCCCCCATGCCACCCCCTTCGGTCGGCGTGGCAATGCCAAGGAAGATCGTGCCGAGCACGAGGAAGATCAGCACCAGCGGCGGCACCATGACGAGCAGCACGCGCATTAAAAGCTTGCCGCCACGCAATGTGCGAGCCGAGGCGGGCAGTGCCGGCACCATCTTCGGTTTGAAGATCGACAAGAAAAGAATGTAGCCCGCATACATGCCCGTAAGAATGAAGCCGGGGATGAAGGCGCCTGCGTACATATCGCCGACCGAACGACCTAATTGGTCGGCCAAGATCAGCAGCACGAGCGACGGCGGGATAATTTGCGCGAGCGTGCCCGACGCCGCGATGACGCCCGTAGCGACGCGATGGTCGTAGCCGTACCGCATCATCAAGGGCAGCGAAATCAAGCCCATCGAGATCACCGATGCCGCGACGACGCCGGTGGTGGCCGCGAGCATGGCACCCACGAAGATCACCGCATACGCGAGACCGCCGCGGATCGGGCCGAACAACTGACCGATCGTGTCGAGCAGGTCTTCGGCCATGCCGGTGCGTTCGAGGATCAGCCCCATGAAGGTGAAGAACGGCACCGCGAGCAGCGTTTCATTACGCATGATGCCGAACACGCGTTCGGGCAGGGCTTGCAGCAAGGCCGCGGACAACAGGTTGAGCTCGATACCGATGAAGCCGAACAGCAAGCCGACGGCGCCGAGCGCGAAAGCCACCGGGTAACCGGATAGCAAGAACAAAACGAGAACCCCGAACATGATCGGGGCCATGTTGGCGATGAAGAATTGAGTCATGGCGTATCCGGATTACCGCTTTTCAGCAGCGATTTCTTTGACGGCTTCTTGTAGATCGGTGACGTCGTCGAGGGGGTTGGAACGGGGCGTGGGGTCGTCGATCAAACCCATGAGAAACGCGGCGCGCTTGATGACTTCCGAAAAGCCTTGCAAGGCGAGCAGCAAAAAGCCGATCGGGATGAGGATCTTGGCTGGCCAGCGGATCAAGCCGCCCGGGTCGGATGACATTTCGCCGCTGACGATCGCAAGCGCCGCCATGCCCCAGCTGTCGTAGAGCATGAGCAGCACGACCGGAAGAAGAAATATCAATCCGCCGAGAAGATCGAGCCATGCTTGCCCGCGCGGCGAAAAGCGACCGGCGATCAAGTCGATACGCACATGCTGATTGCGCCGAAGCGCGAGCCCGCCATAGAGCATGAACACCGCGCCATACAGATACCACTGCACTTCAAGGAAGCCGTTGGAGCTGTAATTGAACGCATAACGCATGATCGCGTTGGCGGTACAGACGATGACCGCGACCAATATCAGCCATTTAACGAACGCGCCGACACGTTCGTTAAGCGCATCAATCGCTTTGGAGAGGAATAACAAAAAAGACATCGGGATTTCCCTAGGGCCGTAGTTATGTAGGCGGACAAATGCGCGCCGTGCAAAGACGACGAGCGGGCGCGATTCTATGGACGTTTACGCGCGGCGACGACGCGTGCAAACCCTGACACACGCGAACTTCGAGGGTTGAATTACGTTGAAAGCCGTTGATTGGCGAGTTGCAAGCGCTCGACGAGCAAGCCGATGAACGCGCGGTTGAACGACAGCTGGCACGCGCTGGAGGCCCGGCTTAGGGCGGTGGTGGAAATTCGCATCAACGTGCAGGGGGATGTCGTCGTGACGTCGGCGCTTCGCGTCACGTGCGCGGACGACGATGCGGCGGTCTCATGCGCTTCGTTAAGACGCGCGAGGTATGTCATCTCGCCCACGCATTCGCCGGGTCCGAGAATGTTGAGCAAACGACCACGTCGCGTCACGCGCACCTGACCTTCGGCGACGATTAAAAAATCGCTGCCCGTCTCGCCTTCGGAAAACAACACTTGGTGTGGCGGCGCGCGTCGCCAATCGGCGAAGTGCACGACTTCCCATAACTGCACGTCGTCGAACGCTTCGAAAAACCGCAAGCGTTTTAGCAAGTCGAAGCGTTCCGCCTCGGCGATGTCCTCGGAATCGCGCGAGGTGGGCTGCACGCGCGCGGCGTCGGCAAGGTCGGTCGCGAAGGCTTCCCAGGTGTCGTAACGTTGCGCGCAGTTCTTGGCGATCGCCTTCATGACGATGCGCTCGAAATTTTCCGGCAACTCCGGGCGATGCATGCACGGCGTGGGCGCGTCCACATGCAAGACTTGGTAGACCATGCCCGCGTTGTTCGGCGCTTCAAACGGAAGATGGCCGGTCAGCAACTGATACATGACCACGCCGAGCGAATAAATATCGGTTTGATGCGACAGCATGCCTTCGCGAATCTGCTCGGGCGACATGTAAGCGGGCGAACCGATGCCGGCGACTAGCGTGGTGTCTTGCGCCTCGTCCATCGCCGTGCCGAAATCGGTGATCTTCACGTCGCGCACATCGCCGGCTTCTTCCACGCACAAGATGTTGGCGGGTTTGATGTCGCGATGCGTAATGCCTAAGCGATGCGCGAATTCCAACGCGCGCGTGCACTTAAACATCAGTTCGGCGACCTTGCCGAGCGGCAATAAATTATTCGGCTCGCAGTACTTCTCGAGCGTGCCGCCACGCACGTATTCGATGACGATGTACTTAAGATCGTCCTCGTCGACCGCATCCAAAATCGCGGCGATGTGCGGGTGTCGAAGCTTGCCGGCGAGTTGCGCCTCGACCGAAAACAGCTTGCGGTAGATGTGCGCGTAACGCGGGTCGCGCAGCGCTTCCGGTTTGGACACCTTCACGGCGACTTGCGTTTGCATGAACGGATCGCGGCATAGATACACGTTGCTGGAACTGCCTTCGCCAATTCGGCGAATCACTTCGTATTTGCCTATGCGCTGCGACATGGATGTCCTACGTGGAAGAGGGGCGCCTTCCTAGTGATTCGTTCAACCGTTGCCGCGCGGCCGTGATTTGCCGGCGAACTTGTTCGGGCGCCGTTCCGCCCACATGAGAACGTGCCGCGACCGAACCTTCGAGCGTCAACGCATTTTTCACATCGACGTCGATGAGGGGTGAGAATTTTCGCAAGTCCTCAAGCGTCAGATCGGCAAGGTCGCAGCCTTTCGTGACGCAATGCCGGACGGCGTGCGCGACCGCCTCGTGAGCGTCGCGAAAAGGCAACCCTTTGCGCACCAAATAATCGGCGAGGTCGGTCGCGGTGGCATACCCCTGACTGGCCGCCGCGCGCATCGCCTCGGCCTTGACACGGATACCAGCGGCCATGTCGGCGAAGATGGTGAGCGTGTCCACCAACGTGTCGACGGTATCGAACAATGGCTCTTTATCTTCTTGATTGTCCTTGTTGTAGGCGAGCGGCTGCGCCTTCATGAGCGTGATCAACGCGACGAGATGACCGACCACGCGGCCCGCCTTGCCACGCGCGAGCTCGGGTACGTCGGGATTTTTCTTCTGCGGCATGATCGAGCTGCCGGTGCAAAAACGATCGGCTAAATCGATAAAGCCGACGCGAGGGCTCATCCACAACACGAGTTCCTCGGACAGGCGCGAGACGTGGACCATGACCAGCGACGCGGCCGCGGTGAATTCAATCGCGAAGTCACGGTCACTGACCGCATCCAATGAATTGCGCGCGACCTCGTCGAACCCCAACGCGCTGGCGACGCGTTCGCGGTCGATCGGATAACTCGTGCCCGCCAGCGCCGCGGCGCCCAGCGGCAGCCGGTTCACGCGCTTGCGGCAATCGCGCAGCCGTTCGGCGTCGCGCGCGAACATCTCGACATACGCTAATAAGTGATGACCAAACACCACCGGCTGCGCGACCTGCAAATGCGTGAAGCCAGGCATCAAGGTGTCGGTGTTGGCTTCGGCCACGTCAAGCAACGCGGCTTGCACGTCTTCAAGCCGTGCGACGATGGTGTCGATCGCGTCGCGCAGCCACAAGCGAATATCCGTCGCCACTTGGTCGTTGCGCGAGCGACCGGTGTGCAACCGTTTGCCAGCGTCGCCCACGAGGTCGGTCAGGCGCCGCTCGATGTTGAGATGCACGTCCTCGAGATCGAGCGACCAGGTGAATTGGCCGTTCTCGATTTCTTCGGTGATCTGCGCCATGCCGCGTCGAATATCGGCTAAGTCTTGCGCCGAGATCAGGCCGACATGCGCCAGCATCTCCGCATGAGCAAGCGAGCCGGCGATGTCGTGCTTCCACAGTCGTTGATCGAACCCGACGGACGCGGTGTAACGCTTGACGGTTTCGGCCACCGGCTCGTCGAAACGGCCGGACCATGCTTCGCTTTTGCGGGACCATTGCTCTGACATAATCGGCTCGCCTTCGGCATTCAATGTTCTTAACGCGCGCACGGGCAGAATTCCTCGCGCTGCGCAACGGCGGCGGATTATAAGTGCCGCTTCCCATTCGTCTCGCGCGCTGGCTTAAGGCTGGTCCTCGATTCGCCGACGATGCCATTACGTTCAACCGTTCACGCTGCTTCCTCGCCTCGCAAGATCGTTGCGCGGCCGGACTATTGCAATTTAGGCATCGTGCTTCGCGTACTCGTGGGCTTGCACGTGGGCGCGCTCATGTTCGCGTTGCCGGGCGCGGCGTCGTGGCGCGAGGCGTTCGATCAATTCCTCGTTACCGCCGCGGTGCTCGCGCCTTCCGCGTTGGTCGGGCTTTGCGCGTTGTGCGTCGTCGTCAAGCGTTTGGGCGATGGACCCGAGTGGCATCGTTTATTTGCGGGCGGCGCGATCGCCGCGATCGCCGTCGTGCTGGCCGATTTGCTCGTCGCGTCGGTGGTGGCAAGCGAAGACGCGGTGCGGTCGCGTTGGTTTCATCCGCTTGCGTTGATGGCGTTCGCAAGTCTCGTGGGCGTGGCCATCGTGCGCTATCACGAACTGCGCGCGCGCGCGTTGTCGCCCGCGTTGTCCGAGGCGCGGTTGCAAGCATTGCAGTCGCGTATCCGGCCGCATTTTTTATTCAACAGCTTGAACGCCGCGATGTCGCTGGTGCGCTCCGATCCCGTGCGCGCGGAAAGCGTGTTGAGCGACATGGCCGATCTATTTCGCATGCTCATGGGCGATTCGCGCGCGCGCATATCGTTGGACGAGGAAGTCGCGTTGGCGCGCCAGTACTTGGCGATCGAGCAAGTCCGACTCGGCGACCGCTTGCGCGTCGAATGGGCGATCACGCGCTTGCCGCCCAAGCTTTTGGTGCCGCCTTTGTTATTGCAACCCTTGCTTGAAAACGCGGTGCGTCACGGTATCGAGCCGGTGGAAACACCGGGCTTGATCGCGGTAAGGATTACCGGCATGGCGAGCGAAGTCGTCATCGTGGTGGAAAACAGTTATGCGCCAGGTGCCGAGCGTCCGGGTAATGGCATTGCGCTGACGAATGTGCGGGAACGACTCATGCTTATGTACGACCTCGAAGCCAAAATGCGCGTCTCGGCCGATGGCCGGCTGTATCGCGTGGTGCTCACGCTGCCCATGCGCGAGGAAGGCGCATGAAAGCGCCGGCACCATTGCGAGTATTGATCGTCGACGACGAACCGCCGGCGCGCGCGCGTTTGGTGATGTTGTTGACCGATTTGCGCGAGCGCGTGGCCAATGAGGTTGTGGGGGAAGCAAGTCATGCGCGCGAGGCCTTGCAACGCTTGCAAGACCTGCGGCCTGACTTGGTAATCGTTGATATTCAAATGCCTGGAATGACCGGTATCGAATTCGCGCGCCGGGTGCGCCAGTTCGCCGACGACGCCAACGCTGCGCGACCCGATATCGTGTTTTGCACCGCGTTTGATGAATACGCGGTGCAAGCATTCGAAGTGCAGGCGGTGGACTATTTGCTTAAGCCCGTGAAGTCGGCGCGTTTGCTGGATGCGCTCGAACGCGCATGGGCGCGTCGTATGGATCGTGAACAAGCCGTAACCGATGAGTCCGCGTCAAAGGCGCGTGATAAACACGACGTCGCGCGCCGCCACTTCACCGTGAACGAGCGGGGGCGCGTGTTGTTGGTGCCAATCGACGAGGTGATCTACCTCAAGGCGGAGATGAAATACACGACCGTGCGCACGCGCGAGCGCGAGTACTTGATCGAGGAATCGCTCACGGCGTTGGAGGATGAGTTCGCTCATCGCTTTGTGCGTGTGCATCGCAACGCGCTTGTCGCGCGCGAGGCGATCGCCGGTTATGAACGCGGTGGACGCGACGGCGACGATGATGGCAACGCCACGGAATCCGAGCCCGGCTGGCGCGTGGTGTTAAAGGGCATTGATGAAAGCTTGCCCGTGAGTCGCAGGCAATGGCCCGTCGTCAAGGCCTTGTTCGTGCGTGAGAAGTGAGGCGTGTTTAAGGAGGATAAGTTGCGCATATTGGTTACGGGGGGCGCGGGCTATATCGGTTCGCATACGACAGTTGAGTTGCTGGCGGCGGGCCACGATGTCATTTGCTTGGATAACTTCTCCAACAGCAGCGCGGAGAGCCTTCGCCGAGTCGAACGCATCGCCAAACGGCAAGTCACCTTGATTGAAGGCGATATTCGCGACGCGGCGTTGCTTGACCGTTTGTTTGCGCAACACGCGATCGACGGCGTCGTGCATTTCGCGGCGTTGAAGGCGGTGGGCGAGTCGGTTGCCAAGCCGCTTGCTTACTACGACAACAACGTCGCGGGCACCATCACCTTGTTGCAAGCCATGCTGCGCGCGAACGTCACGCGATTCGTGTTCAGTTCATCGGCCACGGTGTATGGCGCGCCCGATCGCAATCCAATTCGCGAGGACGCGCCCATTCGCGCGGTGAATCCATACGGCGCGTCAAAGGTGATGGTCGAGCAGTTGCTCGCCGACTTATGCGCATCCAACCCCGCGTTCTCGGCGGTGAGCTTGCGCTACTTCAATCCGATTGGCGCGCACGACAGCGGCTTGATTGGCGAAGACCCAAACGACATTCCCAACAACTTATTTCCGTTCATCACGCAAGTCGCCATCGGCAAGCGCGAGAAGCTATCGGTGTTCGGCAACGATTGGCCCACGGTCGACGGCACCGGCGTTCGCGATTACATCCATGTCGTGGATCTCGCGCTCGGGCACCTTAAAGCGCTCGAATACGCAAGCCGTCATCAAGGCTTTTGCCCGGTGAATTTAGGGACTGGGCGCGGCACGAGCGTTCTCGAACTCGTGAACGCCTTCGTGCGATCCACCGGCCAACAAGTGCCTTATGTGATTGCCCCGCGTCGCGCGGGAGATATCGCCGCCTGCTGGGCGGACGCGACCAAAGCGTTGGAGTTGTTTGGCTGGAAAGCCGAGCGCGACATCGAACGCATGTGCGCCGATGGTTGGCGCTGGCAAAGCGGCAATCCCGAGGGTTACCGGGCGATCACCGCCGTGGAAAGCGCGAGCGCCTAAA
>DASTRU010000076.1:0-12254 GCA_035761045.1 Burkholderiaceae bacterium
CACGTCGGCATCGCCTACGGCATGGGCATGACGGCCGAGAAGGTCGCGCAGCAATGGAAGATTTCGCGCGAGGATCAAGACGCCTTCGCGCTCGCCTCGCATCAAAAAGCGATTCAAGCCATTCAAAGCGGCGAGTACAACGACGAGATCGCGCCGATGGAAGTCGTCGAGCATTTTCCTAAACTGGGCAGCGCCGAGATGGACATTCGCACGCGCACCGTGAGCGTCGACGAAGGCCCGCGCGCCGACACATCGCTTGACGTGCTCGCCAAGCTTAAGCCCGCGTTCGCCGCGCCTAAGGACCCCACCGGTAAGGCGACGGGCTTGGGCAGCGTGACGGCGGGCAATAGCTCGCAAATGTCCGACGGCGCGGGCGCGTTGATCTTGGTGAGCGAGGCGATTCTCAAACGCTTCAACCTTAAGCCGCTCGCGCGTTTCGCAAGCTTTGCGATCAAGGGCGTGCCGCCTGAAATCATGGGCATTGGTCCTAAGGAAGCGATTCCGGTAGCCCTCAGGAACGCGGGCATCACGCTCGCCGACGTCGGTTGGATTGAGTTGAACGAAGCCTTCGCCGCGCAATCGCTCGCGGTGGTGCGCGATCTGGGCATTGATCCCAAGGTGCTCAATCCCTTAGGTGGCGCGATCGCGCGTGGACATCCCTTGGGTGCGACGGGCGCGATTCGCGCCGCGACCGCGATTCACGGCATGCGTCGTCAAGGTGCTAAGTATTCGATGGTGACGATGTGCGTGGGCACCGGCATGGGCGCGGCCGGTATTTTCGAGAACGTGTAGGCACTGGGCGTGACGCGGACCGCGCAAGCGCAACCAACGTCGCGGGCGGACGCGACGGAATCGTGGGCGGTATTGCCCGCGACCGACGGCTATCCGCTCGCGGTCACCTCGTTTGGCGATTCGACCACCGCGCGCGCGGCCGTGTTGATCGTGCCCGGCATGGGCATTAAGCAAGAGTATTACGCGTCGTTCGCGCGCTGGCTCGCGTCGCGCAAGTTTTTCGTGCTCACGTTCGACTATCGCGGCATGGGCCGTTCTCGGCCCGCCGAGCATGCGAAATCGTTACGCGGATTCCATGCCGATCTATCGACCTGGGTCGAGCGCGATTGCGCGGCCATGGTCGAATACTTACACGCGGTGATGGATTGCCGTCCGGTGTTTTGGATCGGCCATAGCTTGGGCGGCCAGTTATTAGGACTGTTGCCCAATCATGAACGCATCACCGCGGCGGTCACGGTGGGCGCGGGCAGTGGCTATTGGCTCGAGAACGCCGCGCGGCTGCGGCGCTCCGTATGGGCGCTTTGGTATGTCGTGGCGCCTATCGCGTTGAAGCTGCACGGATATTTTCCGGGCACGCGCTTGCGCATGATTGGCGACTTACCCGATGGCGTGATGAGGCAATGGCGACGCTGGTGCTTGCATCGTCATTACGCGGCGGGCGCGGAAGGTGAACGGGCCCGCGCCGCGTACGCGCAAATTCGTTCGCCGATGTTCGCCCTCTCGTTTAGCGATGACGAATTCATGTCCGAGCGTGGGATCGCGTCCTTGCATCGTTTGTACGTGAACGCGCCCAAGCAGTTCGAACACGTGGACCCACGCACGGCGGGACTCGCGCGAATCGGACATTTCGGATTCTTTCGCGCCGAGTCGAAAAACGCGTTATGGCATTACGTTGGCGCGTGGTTGGCCGATCCTGGCCGCTGGCTGGGTTCGCGCTGAGATGGGCGCCACCAACCTTATTCACATTGACTTAGGAGATCGCGCATGAGCATTCTCACCGGCAACCATAACGGTGTGCTGCGCATAGTGTTTAACCGCGCCGATAAGAAAAACGCGCTCACCGCTGCGATGTACGAGGCGCTTAACGAAGCGTTCGACCGCGCGGCCGGTGATCCGGCGATTAAGGCTTTGTTGTTCGCGGGCGAGGGCGGCGTGTTCACCTCGGGTAATGATTTGCAGGATTTTTTAGCCAGCCCGCCACGCGGCATCGAAGCACCGGTATTTCAATTCCTACGCAACCTCGCGCATTGCCCGAAGCCGATGGTCGCGGCCGTGCAAGGCTTCGCGGTGGGCGTGGGCACCACCATGCTCTTGCATTGCGACTTGGTATATGCGGCCGATGACGCGAAGTTTGCGTTGCCGTTCACGAGCTTAGGACTTTGCCCCGAAGCCGCGTCGAGTTTCTTGTTGCCGCAAATCGCGGGGTATCAACGCGCGGCCGAAAAGTTATTGCTGGGTGAACCCTTCGGCGCGGAGGAAGCGTACGAGATGGGTTTCGTCAACAAAATCATTCCGCCTTCGGAAGTGCTCGCGCATGCGATGCGACAAGCCGAAAAACTCGCGGCCTTGCCCGCGTCGTCGGTACGCGTGACCAAGCGTTTGTTGCGCGACACGCATCGCAAGGCGATCGCCGAACGCATGGACGAGGAAAGCACCTTGTTCGCCGACATGCTCGGCGGGCCGGCGGCGCGCGAGGCGTTGAACGCCTTTATGGAAAAGCGCCGGCCTAATTTTTCGTCGATCGACTAAGTCCGATTCACTTATCGCCCAGGAGATTTCAAGCATGTCCTTGCAAGGCAAAACATTGTTCATCACCGGCGGATCGCGCGGCATTGGTTTGGCGATCGCGCTGCGCGCGGCGCGCGACGGCGCGAACATCGTGATCGCCGCGAAAACAGCCGAGCCTAATCCCAAGCTGCCCGGCACGATTTATAGCGCCGCGCAAGAAATCGAGGCTGCTGGCGGCAAGGCACTGCCCCTGCAAGTGGACATTCGCGACGACGAAGCGGTGGTCACGGCGGCCAAGCAAGCGGCCGAGACATTCGGCGGCATCGACATCCTCGTGAACAACGCGTCGGCGATTCAACTGACGAACACCGAAGCGACACCGATGAAGCGTTTCGACTTGATGTTCGGCGTGAACGTTCGCGGCACCTATGCGACGACGCAAGCCTGCTTGCCGTATTTGAAAGCGTCGGGCGAGCAGGGACGCAACCCGCACATCCTCACGCTGTCGCCGCCACTATCGATGAAGCCGCGCTGGTTCAAGAATCACGTGGCTTACACCATGGCCAAATACGGCATGAGCATGTGCACCTTGGGTCATGCGGCCGAGTTCGCGCGGCATGGCATTGGCGTCAACTCACTTTGGCCGCGTACGGTCATCAAGACCGCGGCCTTGCAAGTCATTCCTGGTGTTGATGCCGATCGCGGCCGCAAACCCGAGATCATGGCCGACGCCGCGTGGTGCATCTTGACGAGCGACGCTAAAACCACGACCGGCAACTTCTTCGTCGACGACGATGTGTTGGCCGCCCATGGCAAGACTGATTTATCCGAATACGCGGTCGTCGAAGGCAACACCAAGTTCTTGCCCGACTTCTTCCTCGACTAAGCGTTTTCCTCCGGCGCCGCGTCGTCGTCTTCGCGTGGAATCATCACGTGCAATACGAGCTTTACTCGTTCGGCACGTTGATAGTCCCGCACGCAGCGAATGATGGTGTCGTCCAGGACTTGATCCATCGCGAGTAGTAATACGCCGTCGTTGGAGACTAAATCGTGCGCGAGCACCATGCCGGGTTTTAATTCGGCGGGCGAAAGATGGTGAACGGTGTCGGGGTCGTCTGCTTGATGGGCTAGCGCGAGCAAGGCATCGACCACCGCTGGGTCGTACCGCGTCCCACGGCCTTGCTCGATGCTTGCCGTGGCGGCGGCCTTATCTTTTTGCGTTGGGTGATGGTGGCCGTACAGCACGTCGTCGAAGTCGTTGGCCAACGCCAGGATGCGCGCACCCATCGGAATATCGTCGCCGCACAAGCTGTCGGGAAAGCCACGGCCGTCATAACGTTCGTGATGGGACCGCAACAACTTAGCCGCGCCGCGCAACTCGTCCAACGCCATTAGCGCCCGCTCGCCGCGCAATGGATGCTTGCGGTATTGCTCGCGTTCGTAGGGCGTCATGCGGTGATTGGGTGTTTGCCATAGTTGACTGGGCAGCCCCACCTTGCCGATGTCATGCAACAAACCGGCGATGAAGATTTCATTCGTCTCGGCTTCGCCAAGCCCCATTTGGCGCGCAAGGCGGCGAGCAAGATCGGCCACGCGGCGCGAATGCCCAGCCAACTCGCCTTCGCGCGGTTCAAGCAGGTGCGCGAACACCCGCACCGCGGTGAAAAAACTAGTCCTTAGTTTTTCGGTGGCTTGGTCAAACCCTTTTTTCTCCTCGTCGAGCTTTTGATGAAGCTCGGCACGCAAATTCGTAAGCTGCGTGTGTTGGCGGGTGACTAGGTGTTCGAGTCTGTGTCGTTCAATGAGATGACGCCGTTCATCGAGCAGTTGCCGCACGGTTAACAGCAGGTCGTCGTTGATCCATGGCTTGACGATGTAGCGATGGATATCGCCATGCCGCGCGGCCGCGATGGCATCGGGAACGGTGGCCGCGCCAGTCAGCATCGCGCGCATGGTCATTGGCCATTGCTCGCGAACACGCTTTAGGCATTCGGCGCCCCCCATGATCGGCATGCGTATATCCGCGATCACGACATCGGCGGGCGTATTCGCAAGTTGCGCCAACGCAAGGGCCGCGCTTTCCGCGGTCAGTACGCGATAGCCGCTGGATTGAAACGCGCGGGTCAGCATCGCCAATACGACGGGCTCGTCATCCACGAGCATGACGGTGGGCACCGGCGCGACCTTGGGCGTGGTCGCCGTCGACGGCGAGGGGACCAAGTGATGCGGATGAGTCGCGGTTACCGCGAGATCGGTTGGCTTCATGACGCGGCCCGCCGCAATGCGATCGCCGCCGAATAGCGCTGCTCTATGGGCAGCTGTTGGTTGTTCATAGCACGTGCCGCGCGGCGAAGGCATACCGCGCGTTTCCTCCAAGGCCAAGATTAGCCGTGGACGCCAGACTGAATCGTTTGATGAGCGGCGACGTCACGGTGTAGTTCGCCGGATTAAAAGCTTAGTCTTCGCGACGCTCGATCGCGCGGCGTTTACGTTCAACGTGCAAGATGAATTGCTGAACGGAGCGCGCCGCGCCCGGTGGCAAATCGTGCAAGCGACACCCCGCGCGCGATTGCTTACCCGTCGTGCCTTCGGGCTTTAGGTAGCAGACCTCGATCGTGCATGGAAACTGCGGTTGTCCGGGTAGCGAGATCGTGCAGTTCGTCACAAGGCTGTGCTCGGTCAGTGGGCTATCGGCGCGCGCTGGAACGAATAGCGCGACGCCCGTTGCGCTGATGTCGGCGATCTCGCATCGCAACGGCTTGCGTTCGCCATTCACCGGAACATCGACGGTGGCGGGTTCGCTTTTAAACGGTTGAACCCGAAAGTCGCCGCGACGTTGAAAGCGCAGCATGAATTCGGGAATCGCCGCGACGGCCACCGGAAGATGCGGGTCCGCCGCTTCGCGTAAGCCTTCCACCGCGAATTGAATGCGAATGCGGTCGAGCAAGGCGACCGCGAGCACGCGTTGCGCTTCGACGAATGCGCGGCGGCGGCGTTGGTCTGCCGCGAAGTCGAACACGAGCTCGCCCACGTCCTCGCGTACATCCAATAGCGCGGTGACCAAGGTCGCGTCGGTACCGGTGGCATGCAAGGTAAGCAGCGTTCGACGGTCGCGCAATTCGCGCGCGAGGGCCACGATTTCGTAAGGCTCTTCAATGCGAAATCGCTCGAACCCATCGTCGAGCGATTCGTCATCGTTGTCGTGTGCCAGTACGTTCATGTCGGCTTGCTGCATAAGACGGAACGCAGTGGGAGGAAACCGCACGCTACGCCAGCCGCTTACGGGGCGCCGTGCGAAATTCGATTAATGCAGTGTGCGCGTACGACCGCTCAACACCGCGTCGAGATCGTCCAACCACGGTTCGGCCAGGCGGCGCACTTCCGCGTCGTTGCGCAAGATGCGTTGCATGATCTTGATCTTCGAGCGCTGCGCATCCTTGCCGAGCTCATGATGCCGCGTGGCTTCGCGCAGTTGCGCGATGAGCACGGTGCAGGCGCCTTCGATGCGCGTGACGCGTTCCCAATCGCCGCGTTGCGCGGCCGCGAGCATCTCGCCGCTGGCTTGTTCAAGCGCGGTGTAGTACTGCATGACGCGTTCGGATAAATCGGATTCTTCGGCGGCGGGGCTTAGGGCGGCGGCGGTCATGAGTTCTCCCTCTTTCATCCGATGATCGACAGCGTGGAGGCCGTCGACGATTGCGCGGGACGGATATCCATCCATGCTTCGCGAAGTTCCGACAGCAAGCGAATGGCTTCGTCGAGCATCGCTTCGTCGTTATGGCGGTTCGCGTGAGCCAAGCGGCGCGCGATGTAGTCGTATAAGTCGCGCAGGTTAAGCGCTAATTCGCCGCCCACGCTCGTGTCCAAGCTTGCGCTCAAGCCTTCGGTGACGATTTGAATCGCCTTGCTTAATGCCGTGCCCTTGCCGGCAAGATCGCCCGCGCGCATCGACAACCGCGCGCGGCCAATCGCCGATAGCGCGCCGTCGAACAACAGCACGATCAACCGATGCGGATCGGCTGATTCAACAGACGTATCGACATCGACTTGTCGATAAACCTGTGCGGGGCTGGCGTAACGGGCAAACATGGACGTGGCATCAAGGAAGTACGGTCGTTTGACTGCTTATCGACTGCCCACCAAATAACTTAAGCGAGGGCTACAACTTAGATGTTCAATATCCCTCATGAAGCCGGAAAAAGCGTGGGAAATTTCCGGTTTTTATGGGGCTTGAAATGAATTAGGGGGAATTGACCCGCTAATTCAAGGGATTGGCAAAACGCGTGAAAACGCGCCTTGCGATCAATCGCTTAGGAATATCAGCCCGTGCCGAGGAGTTTCGCGAGCTGTTGCGAGAGGGCATTGCCCGTTTGAGTAAGCGTCGACACCTTCGTGTCGAGCGCGGTGTATTGCGCGCGCAGGCGTGCTTCCGTGCGCTCAAGACGTTGTTGTTGAGCGTCTTGCAATTGCTTATTGCTTGATAAGCGCTTAGACAAGGTTTCGCTCGCGGTCGTCACGCTGCCGGTGGTGCCTAATAACGTGTCGGCCAAGATGCGAAACCGCACGCCGAATCCCCGGTTCGCCGCGTTGGATGCATCGGCGCGGGTAAATAAGTCGCTCATCGCGCTTAGGTTGTCGAGCGCGCTATTAAAAGCGGTGGAGTCAAGCGTTAACGAACCGTCGCGTTGCACGCGTACGCCCGCGTCGGACAATTTACCGATCGCGTTGGAGCCGAGTGTTTCGCGCAATATCGCGCGCAATTGGTTGGATACGCTCGTCACCGTACGGTCGCCCTGCAAAGGCCCACCGGTTTTGCTGGACGGGTCGTAGCGCGTGTCGTTCGCGATCAAGGTGTTTAGCGAGTTGTACGCGGTAATGAACGATTGCACCGCGCTCTTGATGGAATCGTTGTCTTGCCCGAGCTTGAGATCGACCGCAGACGTGGTTTCCTTCGTCAAGCGCAAGGTCACGCCTTGAATCGCGTCGGTGATCGTGTTGGACGCCGATTTCAGCGCCAGTCCATCGATACGAAATTCCGCGTCGCGCGCGGCTTGTGTTTGCGTCAAGTTTTGACCCGCGCCCGCGCTTGCCGTGGGGTCGAACGCGAGGGCCGAGAGTCCGGTGGCATCGGTGTTGTTGCCGTCCGCGTCGCTCACGGTGATGCGAACGCTATTTTCGGCGCCGCTGGATTGCGAGCGCAGTACTAAGCGCGTCGTGCCGCCATCCTTGACGAGCGATGCGCTCACGCCTGCGTTGGCGGCGTTGATCGCATCGCGAATACCGTTGAGCGAGCTGCCAGCCGCGATCGTGATCGCCACTGGCGTCGCGCCGCTTTTGGGCGTGAACGTGTTGCCAACGCTGTCATAGCTGCCAAGCGTGATGGTCATCGTGCCCGAGCCAAAGCTCGCGCTCGGATCGGCCACGCCATTCGACGCTAACGATTGGTTCTGCGCGAGCTTATCGACTTGAATGCCGTAGCGCCCCGCCACGGCGGTGGAGCCCGCCGTCGCCGACAAGGCGGTGGTGTCGGACGCCGTGGCCGACAACGCCTTGAAGGTGTTGGCATCGGCAAGCTTCGCCGCCGCGTCGCGCAAGGTGGCGACTTGGCCTTGCAGTTTTCCAAACTCGGAAATCTGCGTCTGAATCTTCGAGGCTTGTTGTTGCAATAGGGAAAGCGGCCGCTTCTCCAGCGCCATGAGCTGCGACACGATTGCATTCGCATCCAAATTGCTGCCCACGCCAAGACTGGTGATTGATGCCATGTTGATCCCAATGAACTGAATGGTCCGTAGTCATCCGCGTCGCGGACAACGCGCGATATCGGGTAAACGGCAAAAGCGCGCGATCCTAAAGGGTAAGAATCGTGCGCTTTTGAAATTTGCATCGCGCACGCGAAAGTTCGTGAGAACCATCACATGCGCCGCGTGGCATAACGAATTAACCGCCGCGCAATAACTGAAGAACGTTCTGCGGTATGGCGTTGGCCTGCGCGAGCATCGCGTTGCCGGCCTGTTGCAGCACTTGCGCACGCGAGAGCGCCGCCGTTTCCGCCGCGAAGTCGGCATCCATGATTCGGCTGCGCGATGCGGTTTGGTTTTCAATCGCGACTTGCAAGTTCGCGATGACCGAATCAAAGCGGTTTTGCGTCGCGCCGTATTTCGCACGCTCGGTGTTGACTAAGTCGAGCATGAGGTCGATGTTGTTCATCGCGGTGAACGCGTTCGAAGAACTCGTGATGTCAGACGCCGTACCGGTCACGGCGGTGGTTACCGAGCTGTTGTCCAAGCGCGCGGTCGTAACCGTCAACGTGTCGGTGCTCGACGTGCCCGCGCCGATTTGGAACGTCAGTGTTCCCGCGTCGGTGCCAAGAATGGCTTGGCCGTTGAACTTGGTTCCCGCAAGCGTACGGTCGATTTCATCGGCAAGCTGCTGAAATTCCTGATCCAAATTAGAACGGTCGCCCGTGCCATTGGTGGAGTTTGCGGATTGCACCGCGAGTTCGCGCATGCGTTGAAGCATGTCGCCAATTTTTCCCAGCGCGCCTTCGGCCGTTTGCGACAGCGAAATACCGTCGTTCGCGTTACGAATCGCGACGTTCATGCCGCGCACTTGCGCGTTCATGCGTTCGGCGATGGCGAGGCCAGCGGCATCGTCCTTCGCGCTATTCACGCGTAGGCCCGACGACAAACGTTGAATGGCCTGGTTCAGCGCGGCCTGCGTGCTGTTGATATTGCGCTGCGCATTAAGTGAGGGCAGGTTAGTGTTAATAACTTGCGACATGAGATCTCCTTCGATCGAACGGGTGACGCCGTTTTCGGGGAGCCTCACGCCGAGTCGCGACGGCGCATTCGCGGATGCGAACGCGTCCTTCGCGGGCTCGCTCGAGTTTTTGCTCGGGGCCCCGCTGTAGGCAAGCGAGTTCACTGTGCCACCGTGCCCGATTCGTTAATCGAAGGAGTAACGGCCGGATCACCGGCTAATTCGCCTCCGAGAAGAACTTAGTCCTTCTTGGAGGCGCTTTAGCGGTGCCCGGCCTTGAAGCATTAGCTACTGCGTTGTTTCAACTAAACCGCCGCGCCGTCACGCACGGCGGTTTAGGTTTACCGCAACAGGGCAAGAACGTTCTGCGGTAGGGCGTTCGCCTGGGCCAACATCGCATTACCGGCCTGCTGCAAGACCTGGGCACGCGATAGCGCCGCCGATTCCGCCGCGAAGTCGGCATCGACGATACGGCTGCGCGAGGCGACTTGGTTCTCGATCGAGGTTTGCAAGGTACCGATCACGGAGTCGAAGCGGTTTTGCACGGCACCGTATTTGGCACGCTCGGTGTTCACTAAGTCGAGCAGCGTATCGATGTTGTTGATCGCGGTGGTCGCGTTGGACGCCGACGTGATGTCCGACGTGCTGCCCGTGACCGACGTGACCGACGAGTTATTGTCCAAGCGCGTCGACGTGACGTTGATCGTGTCTTGCGTCGTGGTGCCCGCGCCGATTTGGAAGGTCAACGTACCGGCGTTCGAACCGAGGATGGCTTGGCCGTTGAACTTGGTGCCGGCCAACGTACGATCGATTTCGTCGGCGAGTTGTTGGAATTCCGAATCAAGGTTTGAACGGTCGCCTGATCCGTTGGTGGCGTTCGACGATTGCACGGCGAGTTCGCGCATGCGTTGAAGCATGTCGCCCACTTTACCCAGCGCGCCTTCGGCGGTCTGCGCGAGAGAGATACCGTCGTTGGCGTTACGCACCGCGACGTTCATGCCGCGAATTTGTGCATTCATACGCTCGGAAATCGCGAGACCCGCGGCGTCGTCCTTCGCGCTGTTCACGCGTAGACCCGACGACAAACGTTGAATGGCTAAATTAAGCGCGCTTTGCGTGCTACCGATATTGCGTTGTGCGTTTAACGCGACGACGTTGCTATTAATGACTTGCGGCATGGTGTGCTCCTAATGACCTCGTTACACGTCCGGCGATTGTCCGGGACTGGTCCCTCACGCATGAGGGCTTCGGTGCCCGGCTTCCCCGCCGGACCACGGGCCTGTTGAAGTTCCCGTTGCTGAGGTTATCGACGGATGTTCGGAAGGCTTTAGGCACCAAATGCAAAGTAGGGTGGGTTTAGGGCTTATTTCGTGGGACTAGGCAAGTAACGCGGCTTCTAGTCTTGCGCCATGAACATTAAAACCACTTTCACCGCACCGGATTCCGATCCGTCCGTGAAGAAGTCCACGTCGACGACCAAGCGTGCGCCGATGGTGAAGACTCATGCGGCACGCGTGTTGTCCTTACTTGAACGCGGTACGTCTCTTTATATGAAGGGACGATTACGCGCGGCCGAAGAGGCATTCACCGAAGTATTCGACGCCGATCCAAATAACATCGCCGCGTGCGCATGGGCCGCGCGTTGCGCCGCCGATGGTGGTCGCCACGAACAAGCGCTAGCGCTATGGCGACGCGCGGTGCAACTCGATCCACGCGATCCGCAGCATCGCAACGGCGCGGCCATCGCATTACGTAAGTTGGGCCGCTCGCGCGAAGCTATTACCGAATATCTAGAAGCACTCGCGCACGCGCCAGCGGTGGCCAGCTTGCATGCGAACTTAGGAACATTGTTCTTCGATCTCAATATGTTCGGCGAAGCATTGCAATGCTTCGATACCGCGCTCGTGCTCGACCCTTCGCTTGCACCTGCTCACGCCAATCGCGGTCAAGCATTACGACGCTTGGATCGTAGCGAGGAAGCGGAGAGCGCGTTCCGCGTTTCGCTCGCGCTCGATGCGCGACAGCCCGATGCATGGAACGGACTTGGCACCGTCGCATTCGATCGCTTGTCGTTCGACGAAGCGCAAGCCGCGTTCTCGCGCGCCGCGTCGCTCGCGCCCGACCATCCCGATGCCGTTTGCAATCTCGGCAGCGTGCTGTCGCGTCAAGGCCGGTTCAAGGAAGCTATCGGCAGATTCGAGCGCGCCTTGAGTACCCGACCCGATGCATTGAACGCGCAATGGGGACTTTCTCTCGCCGCGCTCACCTTAGGTGACTTCGAGCGTGGATGGCGCATGCACGAAGCGCGCTTGGGACTTCCAGAGCTTGTGTCGAAATTCACGCTGGCTAACGAAGTGTTTGCGCAAGTGCCGAGATGGAATGGCGCGTCGCTTAAGGACCGTTCGATCACGCTGTTACCCGAGCAAGGGTTTGGCGACTTAATTCAGTTCCACCGTTTCGCGCAACGCTTGGTGCGCGAAGGCGCGAAGGCCGTGAACGTTGTCACGCCCGCGCCGCTCGTGCGGCTCATGCAAGCGCAAACGGACGGCGTCAACATCGTGCCCGAAGGCACGACGGTGCCGCGCACCGATTACGCCGAGTTGTTGATGAGCATGCCGTATCGAGTGCGTTTCAATCCGCTTGAAACCCCCGATCCCGCGTCTTACTTAGTCGCGCCGCGCGAGGCGGTTGAATCGTGGCGCGCCAAGCTCGATGAGATCGCGCCGCGCAACAACGGTTTGCGTGTCGCGTTGGTATGGGCTGGGCGACCCACTCATCCCAATGATGGATTGCGTTCGATTGTTTGGGGCGCGCTCGCGCCGTTATTGGCGATCGACGGCGTGCGTCTCGTGTCCTTGCAAAAAGGCGGGCCCGAGCGTGCGATCGATCAGTCCACCAAAGTCGTTAACTTAGGACCGCAACTGAATGATTTCGCGGATACCGCCGCCGTTCTTACGCAATGCGACCTGCTCATT
>DASTRU010000077.1:0-2929 GCA_035761045.1 Burkholderiaceae bacterium
GGACGATCGGGCAACCGAGCATAGCGCGTGAAGTAACGCACACGCCGTCGCCAAGGCCACCGCCGCGTCTCGTGATGGCGCTCGTCGCCACGCGGGCGGATTGCCGCGCGACGACGAACGTGGCTTGCATGTATCGCCTAACGAACATCAACGCGTCACGCGGTCCCATGCGTGGCGCACGCTGGCTTTAACTTTTTCCCAGGTACTGCCGGGGTTCGACGTTTCCCATTGTTGGCGTGCCTCGGGTTCGAAGTCTTCGAACCGGCGGCCCGCGTAGCGCCGGTCACTCGCCAACGAATGCCCGTAGCGATATGCCGGCTCGAAATCATCGAACGCCGAATCGGAGCGTCCGTAGGTCGCGTCGAAGTGCGAGCGGAATTCGTTCGCGTAATCGTCATAGGGCGCGACGTCGCGTTGATCGCCACTCAACCGTTCCACCTCGACTTCGGTTTGGCGCACGGTGTCTTGCACGGTTTGCTGTTCGTGCGACACCTGTTTGCCGACGACCACTTCTTCCACCACGCGCGCGGTTTTTGCAATGACGGGCCGCTCGGCGGTTTCGCGTACTTCGATCGTGCGGTCTTGCAAGGCGGCTAAATCGGCTTCGGTCGCGGGGCGGTCCACCGCGCGGCGCTCCACGGTCGCGCGTTCGCTGCGCAGGTCGATCGATTCTTGCACCGGAACATCGAGCGTGCGCGCATACACGCGTACACCGCCGGTGCCGACCTCACGCTTGCCAACTTCTAAGTCTTCCTTGATCACGGGGATGACTTCGTCGGACCGCGCGGCGTCGGCTTGACCGGCGCGCAAGCTCGCGTCGTCTTGCGCGAGTGACGACGCGCCCGAGGCGCGCCATTCGTTGAGGCGTTCCTCGATGTCGATCGCGCCCGCGCTTTGCAAGGCTTCGCGCGCCTCGTCGGCTTCGTCGTCCTCGTCCACGTCCACCTTCACGAGCGCGCCGCCGCGCCGCACGGCCTCGGCGTATTGGCTTACGTGTTCGTGCTCATCGGCCCCAAACACCTCGGCGAAGAAGCTGCGAATGCTGCCGACCACGCCTTCGTGTTGGCTTAGGTCGGCGTCGCGCGCTTCGTCCTCGTCGGTCGCGCCGGTGACGTGAATGTGATCGCGCGCGATGCCCTGGGCGGCCACGGCGTCGGCCGCGCGTTGCGCCGCCGCGTATTTATCGAATACACCCACCACGGTTTGTCTCATCGTTGGCTCCTAAACAAATCGATTGCATACCGAAAACGCGGACGCCCTTCGTAAAGGTCGATCCGCGTGGCTGTTGCTCGCCATGCCGTATGCCGTTCGCGCGAGCGATCATTCATTCATGTATCGCTAAGCGGCTCGACTCGTCGCCATACACCGTCGGAGGTTTGACGCTCGACCACGACGCGTTCACGCCGCACGGTGGCTTGTTGCACCGACGGTTGCATCACGCGGCGCTTGGTCAAGCGCACTTCCTCCTTTAGAACGAGCCGACGTTCAAGCACGATTTCCTCTTCGTACACCGGCACCACCAACGTCTCGCCATCGCGCCACGGCGCGCGTGGCGCCGCGACCGGTTGATTCACCGAAACGCGCTCAACGATGGTTTCCTCGACCGCGCCTTCGGCCACGACGTCGTGTACCTGCTCGTCGACCTCGATGCGAACCCGCACGCCGCCCACGTCTTGCACATGCTTGCCTAGTTCGAGTTGTTCCTCGATGACAGGCAATGCACGGGACGCGGGATGCGGGTCGGTGCTTTTAGAGCTAAAGGAGGAAGAGGGCTTCATACAAGCGGCATGCAAGCAATGCCTTCATTGCCGCAAGCGCTGTGCCCTCGTTTTAATAGATGGGATGGTGAAACGGTTAGGTGCGTGGCGATATGTATAGAAAACGCCTTTTTCTATGCATTTGAATGCGGACATGTATAGAAATCAGCGATTTTCTATACATGTCCTTGCACGGCGGCTTCATCTACACCGCCGGTCGCGCGCCCTCGGGCAATTCGATCTTGACTTCGAGAACATCCAAATCGTCTTGCCGTTCGAGATGCACGCGAATGTCGTCGGGGTCGACCTTGACGTACTTCGAGATCACCGCGATCAGTTCGCGTTGCAATTGCGGCAGGTAATCCGCCGCGCCCGCGCGGCCCGAGCGTTCGTGCGCGAGGATGATTTGCAAGCGCTCTTTCGCGACGGTGGCGGTCTTCTTCTTTTCGCCGAGAAGAAAGGAGAGGAACGACATGACTTACCTCCCGCCAAACAAACGCTTGAAGAAGCTGGGTTTTTCGGCGTCGACGAAACGCATCGGCTTGTCTTCGCCTAGGAAGCGGGCGATGACGTCCTTATACGCCTCCGACACATCGGCGCCTTGAAGATGAATCGCGGGCAAGCCTTGATTGGACGCTTGCAACACGTTTTCCGATTCCGGAATGACGCCAAGCAACTTGATGCGCAGGATGTCTTGAATGTCTTCCAGCGAGAGCATTTGCCCGTCTTGCACGCGCGTGGGGTTATAGCGCGTGATGAGCAAGTGTTCCTTGATCGGCTCCGCTCCTTCGATCGCGCGCTTGGTCTTGCTGCCGAGCATGCCGAGGATGCGGTCCGAATCGCGCACCGACGAGACTTCGGGGTTGGTCACGATCAGCGCTTCGTCGGCGAAATGCATCGCGAGCAGCGCGCCGGTTTCGATGCCCGCCGGCGAGTCGCAGACGATGTATTCGAAGTTCATGTCGGCTAAGTCTTTAAGCACGCGCTCGACGCCTTCTTTCGTCAGCGCGTCCTTATCGCGCGTTTGCGACGCGGGCAACACGAATAGGTTCTCGCACTGCTTGTCCTTGATGAGTGCTTGATGAAGATTGGCTTCGCCGTTGATCACGTTGATCAAGTCGTACACCACGCGTCGCTCGCAACCCATGATGAGGTCGAGGTTGCGCAGGCCG
>DASTRU010000078.1:0-8743 GCA_035761045.1 Burkholderiaceae bacterium
AAGAACCAACAAAGGAAACCACGATGCTTTCTTGGGACGATACCCCCGCCGCAACACCTACGCCGCGCATGCCGGCCGCGCCGATGCCGCCGCAACCAGACCTTGGTCTTGGTCTGGCCACCGCCGTGCCCGCGCAACCTACGCGCACCATGGTCGCGCCACCGCAGGATAAGCACACGAATGACGACCGTCGCGTCAACGTCGCCGACAAACGCGTGATCAACGGCACGACCGACGTCAATCAACTCGTGCCCTTTAAATACAAATGGGCCTGGGACAAGTACTTAGCCGGCTGCGCCAACCATTGGATGCCGCAGGAAGTGAACATGTCGCGCGACATCGCGCTGTGGAAGGACCCGAACGGTCTGACCGAAGACGAGCGTCGCATCGTCAAGCGCAACCTCGGCTTTTTCGTGACCGCCGATTCGCTGGCCGCCAACAACATCGTGCTCGGTACGTATCGGCACATCACCGCGCCCGAATGCCGGCAGTACTTGCTGCGCCAAGCGTTCGAGGAAGCGATTCATACGCACGCGTATCAGTACATCGTCGAGTCGCTCGGCTTGGATGAATCGGAAGTATTTAACGCTTATCACGAGGTCGGGTCGATTCGCGATAAGGACGAGTTCCTGATTCCGTTCATCGACACGCTGACCGATCCCAACTTCAAGACCGGCACGCCGCAAGCGGATCAGCAATTGCTGAAGTCGTTGATCGTGTTCGCCTGCTTGATGGAAGGGCTGTTCTTTTACGTCGGCTTCGTGCAGATCCTCGCGTTGGGTCGGCAAAACAAGATGACAGGCGCGGCCGAGCAGTACCAGTACATCCTGCGCGACGAGTCGATGCACTGCAATTTCGGCATTGACCTTATCAACTCCATCAAGCTCGAGAACCCGCATTTGTGGACGAGCGAGTTTCGCGAGGAGATCAAGGCGCTGTTCCTAAAAGCCGTCGAGCTTGAATACAAGTACGCCGAGGACACGATGCCGCGTGGCGTGCTCGGTCTTAACGCGCCGATGTTCAAGGGCTACTTGCGCTTCATCGCGAATCGTCGCGCGCAACAGATTGGTCTCGATGCGCTATTTCCTAATGAAGAGAATCCGTTCCCGTGGATGAGCGAGATGATCGACCTAAAGAAAGAGCGCAACTTCTTCGAGACGCGCGTGATCGAGTATCAAACAGGCGGCACTTTGAACTGGGAGTGATTGTTATCACGCACGTGTTGAGCAAATGCGCGCAGCATGCGTCGCAATTTGTTCACACGCGCGCGATAAAACACGTGACTTCTTTTTAATCGCGTCGATATAATCCTTTTCATATGATTTTTGCTTGATCGTTTTTTAATTGATCCTGCAGCGGGTGACTAACACCACTAAAGCGCCAAAACCTCCCAGTCAGCGAATGGCTAAAACACATAGCGATGTCGCACTGGTTACTGCGGATGCTTCCAAGCATCACGTAGCGGCGGCGCTTCCTCTCTTCACGAATGCCGACGGAGCGTCGGCATTTTTTTTGTCGTTCGCGCGCCATCGCGCGTCGGCAAGCACCGCATTCATTAGCGCACGTGCCAATTCGCGGCTTGCGCCAGTGAATAGCTCGTTCATCGTGAGCGGACTTCGATGGTCGAAGCCGTTCGGGACGGGTTTCCCTTGTGGTTCTCTCAATTGAAGGAGATGACGATGGCAACTGCAAAGAAAGCTGCGAAGAAAGCGCCGGCGAAGAAAAAAGCCGCGGCGAAGAAAGCTGCTCCCGCTAAGAAAGCGGCAAAGAAAGCCGTAGCGAAGAAGGCCGCTCCGGCGAAGAAGGCCGCACGCAAAGTCGCAAAGAAGGGCGCGGCGAAAAAAGTAGTCGCTAAGAAAGCGGCGAAGAAGACCACGGCGAAAAAAGCAGCGGTCAAGAAAGTCGCCAAGAAAGGCGCGGCGAAAAAAGTAGTCGCTAAAAAAGCGGCGAAGAAAACCACCGCGAAGAAAGCGGCGAAGAAAACCGGCGCGAAAAAAGCGGCGAAGAAAACCGCGGCAAAAAAATCCGCTAAGCCTGCGGCTGCGAAAAAAGCCACGGGTGCCAAGCGTGGTCGTAAGCCAGGTAGCTCCGTAACCAATGCCACTCCGGCCGCGAAGCCTTCGTTGAATCCGGCCGCCGCATGGCCGTTTCCGACGGGCGGTCGTCCGTAATTTGGCTGATGTAGTCTAGGCCCGCGCGTGGTCGACGCGCGGGCTTTTTTCTTTTTGATCGTCCGCCATGCTGCTCTATCAAATTCTCGGTCTCATTATTCAAACCATCGGTGGGCTGTTCGGCTCGGCCTTGTTGTTGCGCGCGTGGATGCAACGCGCGCGCGCCGGTGCGCGTAATCCGCTCGGTGCGTTCGTGTTCGCGTTGACGGATTGGATCGTGCTGCCTTTGCGGCGCGTGATTCCTGGCGGCCTTGGCATCGATTGGGCCAGCGTGGTCGGCGCGTTCTTGATCGCCGCGCTTTCGGTGTTGGCGCTTGACCTTGCGGTCGTGATGTTGTCGGCTGGCGCGCGCATGCCAACGGTTGTTGGTGTCGTCGTCACCGCGTTGGTGTGGGTGTTGCGATGGGGGCTTTACACGGTGATGCTGCTTGCCATCGTGTGGGCGGTGTTGAGTTGGGTGAACCCGCATGCGCCGATCGCTCCCGCGCTCGACGCACTGTTATCGCCTGTGTTGCGGCCCTTGCGTCGAATCATTCCGCGCGTGGGCGGCTTGGATCTTTCGCCGATCGCGCTATTCGTCGTGCTGCAAATCGCGCTGTTGATCGTCGATCAAATTCCGGTGCCGTTGTAATCATCAACGGCCCGGTCGAAAACACTCACCAAGGCTGATAGCCGAATGCCTCGCTGAACTGGGCGCGAATATCGGCCGCGGTGAAGTGATGATTCTGCGCGCCGCGATGCGCGATCTTGTGCGCGCCTAACAATGATCCGAGTCGGCCATTGGTCGGCCAATCAAATCCACGCGCCATGCCAAACAACAATCCCGCGCGATACGCATCGCCGCATCCCGTCGGGTCTTCCACGCGCACCGGCTTCACCGCTGGAATCTCGTGGATTTGGTTGTTCGAATAAATGCGTGAGCCTTCGCCGCCACGCGTCATCACGATCGTCGTGCCGCGTTGGGCTAATGCCTCGATCGATTCGCCTGTCTTGCTGGCAAGCAACTGTGCTTCGTAGTCGTTGACGGCCACCACGTCGGCGAGATCGATCATGCGCAACAACTCGGGGCCCGAGAACATCGGCAAACCTTGACCTGGATCGAACATGAATTGAATGCCCGCGGCGGCGAATTGTTCGCAGTGCGCGAGCATGCCTTCGCGGCCATCGGGCGAGACGACTCCAAGTTTCACGTCGCCGGCGTCGCTCACGCGGTTCTCGTGCGAGAAACTCATCGCGCCTGGATGAAACGCGGTGATTTGATTGTCGGTCCGATCGGTCGTGATGAAGGCTTGCGCGGTGTAGGCCGACGGAATGCGCTTGATGCATCGCGTGTTCAAACCCAAGCGTTCGAGCCGTTCGAGATACGCATCCGAGTCTTGCCCAACGGTCGCCATGATCAACGGCGCATCGCCCAACATATTGAGGTTGTAGGCGATGTTGCCTGCCGTGCCGCCGTACTCGCGACGCATCTCGGGCACGAGGAAAGCCACGTTCAAGATATGCACTTGCTCGGGAAGAATGTGTTCCTTGAATTCGCCGGGAAACACCATGATGGTGTCGTAGGCCATCGATCCGCAGATCAGCGTGGTCATGAATACCTTTCCTTCTTTCTTATTAGAGCGTGCGCTCATGGGCGTACGCGAGACAAAAGCATTAGGGATAGAAGATGCCGATGGTGTAGCCGATGACAGGACCGTCGGCCACCCGTACGGGAACCGTGATCGACTCTTCGCGGTTGGGTGTTACTCCCGCGCTAAGTTTTTGCGCGGCATCCGCGCGAAGACGCAAATACTCCTCGGGACGAATCGCGCGGCGCGCGACGATGGCGTTGCGTACATCGGCTAAGGCGAGATCGATCGCGGGCCATGCTTGCGCGACCGACGCGTCGTTGCGGATGGTCACGAGCAATGTGTATTGCGTGTTGCTCGCGCCGGCTTGCAATTCGGCGGCGGTGATGCGCAATTCATCGATATGTCGCGGCAGCCCGACTTCGCACGACAGCGGGCCCGGCAAGACATCGCACATCAGCGCCAAGGGCGCGCGCAAGGCGGGGACCGAGGCGGCGATGTTGGCGCGATACACATACAGCACTTGCAATGCCAAGACGAGTGCGGCCACCGCCGATCCAATGCGCAGCGCCATCTTCTCGCGACGCGAGAGCACGCGTTCGCGCATGAAATTCGGCAGGTCCAACGGCTCGTCGTCCTTGGTCGGCGCGCGCGTCGTACCAGGCGGCGCCACGTCGAGCAAGGTCAATGGCGAAAGCGGATCGGCAGGCTTGGCCGCGGGGGCCGCGGCGGCGCGCGGCGCGACGAGTTCGCGCGCCACGGCCGGCGATGTCTTAAGCGCATCGGCCGCGCGCGGCGTGGTGCGTGCGGGAGCAACGGGCACTGGCGCCGGTGCGGGCGAACGCGGCGGCGGCGCGGCGCGGGCGGTACTGGGTACCGACGGCGTCGTCGCGCGTACTGATGAATTGCTCGGCTGCGGTGATTTAGGAATCGCGCGCGGTGTTGTCGCGGTGGGCGCGGCGGTGGCTACGGGTTTAGGACTTGTCGCCGTCGGAGCGGGCGCGAGCGCTTGCGGCTCGGGCGCCGGAATCGTGATGACGTTCGTTTCCTCGGCCGAGAAGTAACGCAAATGCTCGACGCCGTTGAATACGTACAAGCACTTACCGCATTTGACTAAGCCCTTACGCAGCTTGAGCTGATCGGAAACGATGCGAAACGTGGTTCCGCAGCCGGGGCAGCGGGTGGCGAGTGTCACGCCGCGCCTCGCATCGCGCTGTCGTTAAAGCGACCGCTTAGGCACACCCAACCATCTTCCGCGCTCGCGATTTGTAGCGGCAGGCCGTGCGATTCATAAACGCTCGCGACCTCGATGGCTTGCCGCTCAAGTACGCCCGACAACACCAACGCGCCGCCCGGCGCGACATGCGCGATCAAGGCGGGAGCGAGCAATTTAAGAGGATTGGAAAGAATGTTGGCCACGACCGCATCGTAACGTTGCCGCGCATGAAAATTATCGGCATTACGAAACGTGGCGGTGACATCGTTGCGTAGCGCGTTCTCGCGTGCGGCTTCGACCGCATGCGCATCAATGTCCACGCCTTCGACCATGCCCGCGCCTAGTTTCGCGGCCGCGATGGCCAAGATGCCCGAGCCGCATCCGTAATCCAGCACGCTCGCGCCATGCGCCAACTCGCGTTCAAGCCAGGCCAAGCACAAACGCGTCGTCGGATGCGTGCCAGTGCCAAACGCCATGCCAGGGTCGAGCCGCAACACAAGCTCCGCACCCGCCGGTGCTTCATGCCAACTCGGTACCACCCATAACCGGCCGATGTTGATCGGCGCGAATTGCGCTTGCGTCGCGCGCACCCAATCTTGGTCGTCCACTGGGCGAATCGCTTGAGGCAAGGGCAGCGCGATGCCCGCGTCGCGCACATGCGCGATCGCATCGGCAATCGTCTTCGACGGATCGTCGCCGCCATCGAACAAGGCGACGAGCACGCTGTTGCGCCACGCGTGCGTGCTCGGCTCGGTGCCCGGCTCGCCAAACAAGGGTTGTTCGTCGGGCGACGATGCGTCGGCATCCTCCACTGATACCGATAAGGCGCCGACCTCGAGCAACGCCTCCGAGCACGGCTCCGCCTCGTGTTCCGCGACAAGAAAGCTGGCTTCGACGAATGACGACTTCATACGGACCAGCGTCCTTAAGTGTGGAATGAATGGGGCTTAGCCCTTGCGTTGCGCGAGTTTGTGTTCGAGGTAATGAATGCTCGTGCCGCCTTCGACGAACTTAGCGTCGGTCATCAACTCGCGATGCAAGGGGATGTTGGTCTTGATGCCTTCGACCACCATTTCCGACAGCGCGATTCGCATGCGGGCGATCGCTTGATCGCGCGTCTTACCGTAGGCAATGACTTTACCGATCATGGAATCGTAATTAGGCGGTACGAAATAGCCGTTGTAGGCGTGCGAATCAACGCGAATTCCCGGGCCACCCGGCGCATGCCAGTTGTTGATGCGCCCCGGACTGGGCACGAAGCTGAATGGATCCTCGGCATTGATGCGGCATTCGATCGCGTGGCCGTCGAGCACGACGTCGCGTTGCTTGAGCGCGAGCTTTTCGCCGGCCGCCACGCGAATCTGCTCTTGCACGATGTCGATACCGGTAATCATCTCGGTGACGGGATGTTCAACCTGCACGCGCGTGTTCATCTCGATGAAATAGAACTCGCCGTTCTCGTACAAGAACTCGATCGTGCCGGCGCCGCGATACCCGATGCGCTTGCAAGCATCGGCGCACCGTTGGCCGGTTTTGTCGCGCAAGCGCGGATTAAGTCCAGGCGCCGGCGCTTCTTCGATTACTTTTTGATGGCGACGCTGCATCGAGCAATCGCGCTCGCCTAGGAACACCACGTTGCCGTGTTGATCCGCCAAGATTTGAATCTCGATATGCCGTGGATTCTCGAGAAACTTCTCCATGTAGACGGCGGGATTACCAAACGCGGCGCCGGCTTCGGTGCGCGTCATCGTCACGGCATTAACCAGCGCGGCTTCGGTATGCACCACGCGCATGCCGCGCCCGCCACCACCGCCCGCCGCCTTGATGATCACCGGGTACCCAATGCTGCGCGCGATCTTCACGATCTCTTTCGGATCCTCGGGCAACGCGCCTTCGGACCCGGGCACGCACGGCACGCCTGCCTTGATCATCGCGGCTTTCGCCGACACCTTGTCGCCCATCAAACGAATGGTGTCGGGGCGCGGACCGATGAATACAAAACCGGATTGCTCGACGCGCTCGGCGAAGTCGGCGTTCTCCGACAAGAAGCCGTAGCCCGGATGGATGGCTTCGGCGTCGGTCACTTCCGCCGCGCTGATGATGGCGGGGATGTTCAGATAACTTTGCGCCGAAGGAGCGGGGCCGATGCAAACCGATTCATCGGCAAGCTTCACGTACTTCGCTTCGGTGTCGGCCTCCGAATGCACCACCACCGTTTTGATGCCGAGTTCACGGCAGGCGCGTTGAATGCGCAGGGCGATCTCGCCACGATTGGCGATCAGGATCTTTTCGAACATCGGCTTACCCAACGACGAACAAGGGCTGGCCGTATTCCACCGCCTGGCCGTTCTCGACCAAGATCTCCTTGATCTCGCCCGCCGCGTCGGACTCGATCTCGTTAAGCAACTTCATGGCTTCGATCAAGCACAAGGTGTCGCCTTCCTTCACCGCCTGGCCCAACTCGACGAAAGGCTTGGCGCCCGGCGAGGGTGAGCGATAGAACGTTCCCACCATGGGCGACTTCACCACGTGGCCTCTCGGCGCTTCCGTCGTCGGAGCTGCGGGAATAGGCGCGGGTGCCACCGAAGCCGCGGTGGTGTCGGTGGCCGCGGCCATTGCCGCGACCGTTGCCGCCGGCGCCGCCGCCATCATTACAGGCGGCGCATTTTTCACGATGCGCACCTTGCCATCCGCTTCCGTGACTTCCAACTCGGAAATGCCAGACTCGGCGACAAGGTCAATCAATGTCTTTAATTTGCGCAGATCCATCCCGATCTACCCCTAAGTTCTTATAACTTCGGCGATGTTAGCACGCGGCGCAAAGCCTCAACGCGAGCTGAGAGTGAGCGCGAATTCAGCGGCGGCGTAATACCCGAACGGCCCCAAGCCGGCGACGACGCCAACCGCCACATCGGACAAAAACGACCGATGCCGAAACGCCTCGCGTGCATGCACGTTCGAAAGATGTACTTCGATGAATGGAATACCGACGCCCACCAATGCGTCGCGTAGCGCCACGCTGGTGTGGGTCAAGCCTCCGGGATTGATCACGATCGCATTCACGCCCTCGCTGCGCGCCGCATGGATTCGGTCGATCAACGCACCTTCGTGATTCGACTGAAAGCTTTCAAGCGTCACGCTTTTCGCGCGTGCCCATGCATTCAACTCGGCCTCGATTTCCTTCAGCGTGGTCCGCCCGTACACCTGCGGCTCGCGTGTGCCAAGCAGATTGAGATTGGGGCCATGAAGGACCAGCAAATGGGAGGTCATAAAGTCGTCGCGTCACGTATTCGTCGCGATCATGTGTTAAGCGGGCGCGATTTTGCGCCCATCGTGCGTCATGTGTCCAACGAGAATGACTAAGTCGTTAATTGATCGAGCCATTCGCGTGCTTGTTCGTAGCGAATTTTTCCCACATGACTCGCATGCAATTGGCCGTCGGCGCGAATCGCCAAGGTGAATGGCAGGCCGCCGGCCGCATTGCCAAGCGCGCGCGCAAGATCGGCGCCGCTTGCTCCCGCGATCAGCAACGGATAACGAATCGCGAGTTTTCGCGCGAACTCGGCCACTGCTTCGCCGCGATCCACCGCGAGCCCTAAAACATGCGCGCCCTTAGGTGAATACACGTCGTGCAAGCGTTGAAGCTCGGGCATTTCCTCCACGCACGGCGCGCACCAAGTGGCCCAAAAATTAAGAATCAACGGTCGGCCTCGCCATTGGCCGAGCGCCTGCGGTTGCCCTGAAGGATCGGGTAGCGTGAGGGTGAACAGTTGATCAATGGCACTTGC
>DASTRU010000079.1:0-4563 GCA_035761045.1 Burkholderiaceae bacterium
CGTAGCGCATATGCGCGAGCGTCGCTTCGATCTCGCCTTGCAATGGCATGGCGGGGGGCGAAATTCCAACCCTTTCGTGCGTTCCTTAGGCGCGCGAGTCACGGCCGGATTCGCCACGCCCGATGCACCGCCCTTGGATCGCACATTGCCCTACATCACGAGCTTGCCGGAACGCTTGCGATTGATCGAGGGCGCGCGACTCGTGGGTGCGACAACAACCGATGACGATCCTCGGCTTCACGTGACCGACGCGGACCGCGCCGAACTCGCTTCGGTCTTACCCGATGCACCGGATCCGCTTGTGGTGATACAGCCCGGCGCGCGCGACCCTCGTCGGCGTTGGTCGGCCCGCCATTTCGCGGTGGTCGCCGATGCATTCGCCGCACGAGGCGCACGCATCGCGATCAACGGCACCGAAGACGAAGCCGCATGCGTGAACGAGGTGTGCTCGCGCATGCGGCACGACTCAATCAATCTCACCGGGCGACTATCGCTTGGCGCCCTCGCCGCCTTATGCGAACACGCGCGTCTCATGATCTCGAACGACACCGGCCCGCTTCATCTCGCGCGCGCGGTGGGTACGCGCAACGTTGGCATTTATTGGGCGGGTAATTTGATTACGCATGGCCCGGTTCGTTCGTGGCGCGATCGCGTCGCGGCTTCGTGGCGAATGGCGTGTCCGGTATGCGAGTGTCATTGCATGCAACACGACTGCGAACATCGAGTGTCGTTTGTTGACGATGTGCATCCTCGCGATGTCGAAGCCTTAGCGCTGGAGCTTTACGCACTCGAACGAAATCGCTCGTTAAGTCGATCCATCACACCAAACTCGTCTCATTCACTGCCAACGGCTTATTAAGCAGTAACGCATCGACTTGCGCCAACACATCGCTTACCGGTACGCCGTATCGATTGGCCACCGTGCGGTGCAGTTGCGCGTCAAGCGGCGCCCAACGATCGACATCGGTCGAGAAGAACACCACCACGCTAGGCACCCGCAATGCGGACGCCAGGTGCGCGACGCCCGTATCGTTCGACACGATCAATCGCGCATGGGTAATCACATGAGCGAGGCCACCAATCGAAACATCGCACGCCGCATCGACCGTTGGAGCATGCATCGCATGCGCGACAGCCTGCGCGATGGGGCGCTCGGCGCCCGAACCCGTGATGACGACACGGTATCCACGATCGGCGAGCGCATCGCCAATCGCGGCGAAACGTTCGGGCGGCCAACGTTTATCCGCGGTGCTTGCCCCAGGATGCAAACACACATACGTCTTAGGCGCGAGAGCCGCTAAACGCGGATAACTCATAAGCTCCCGAGCATCGGCGGCGATTAATGGAAACTCCAGCCGCGCATCGTCCACCGGCGCGCCCAGTCGTTTGACTAAGTCGAGATTACGAACGATTTCGTGGCCTTGCATGGGATACGGCCAAAAGTCGTCGTGCTTAGGCGCTTTTGCATCGACCGGGTGATACCCCACGGTACGCCGCGCACCAAACGCCATCACGATGCTATTCGTCAATCGTCCATCGCCATGCATTTGCACCGCGAGATCGAAGGCTTGCGCGCGTAAATGTTCAAGCATGCGTTCATAAGCATGCATATCAGGCACTGATTCGGGTAGCCCCGGCGCTCCGGGAAACGTCACGAAGCGATCGATGTAATGCGGGTACCGCCTTGCGAAACGAAGCGCCCATGGCAAACCAACCAAGGTGATGTGCGCGCTTGGGTGCGCATGACGAAGCGCGCGCAACGCCGGGATCGCGCACAGCAAATCGCCGAACTTAAGCGCGCGGAAAACGACAATGCGTTCAGGTTTCATGAGGGTATCCGATGGATAAATTCCTAAGTTTCTTAGTTGTTGAGCAAGCTTCACGCCGCACCATGATGCTTAGGCACAAGGCGCGCGGATCGTGCGTGTCTTTCAACGTCTTCGAGGAGCGCTTCATGAAATTTCAACTCAAGCCAGCCAACCAACAAGTCATGGTCATCACGGGCGCGACGAGCGGGATTGGTCTTACGCTTGCGCGCATGGCGGCCAAGCGCGGCGTCAAGCTCGTGCTCGTTGCGCGCAATGCCGAGGCGCTCGAACAACTCGCACAGCAACTTGGGCAAGACGGCGCGCAAGTCGAATGGGTGGCCGCCGATGTCGCCGATAAAAACGCGCTTCAAGCCGCGGTGACCACCGCGCATCGTCGCTTTGGCGGTTTTGATACATGGGTGAATAACGCGGGCGTATCGATCTTTGGCAGATTTGAAGACGTGCCTATCGAAGACCAACATCGCTTGTTCGACACCAACTTTTGGGGAGTGGTGAACGGATCGTTACTCGCGGCCGAACAATTGCGCGCGCGTGGCGGCGCCATCATTAACATTGGGAGCCAATTGTCGGATCACGCCGTGCCGCTGCAAGGTATGTATTCGGCGTCCAAGCATGCTGTCAAAGGCTTTACCGATGCGCTTCGCTTAGAGCTCGAAGAAGTCGACGCGCCAGTCGCGGTTACGTTGATCAAGCCCGCGTCCATCGACACGATGTTTATCAAGCACGCGAAGAATTACCTCGATGTCGAGCCGAAATTACCCGCGCCAATTTATGCGCCCGAGGTCGTGGCCGACGCGGTGCTGCATGCGGCGGTTCACCCCACGCGCGATTTGTATGTGGGTGCCACGTCTCGGTTGGCGTCGATCGGCGCGAAGGTCGCGCCGCGTTTGATGGATACCGTCCTAAGTACCGCGATGAGTCGGCAGCAACGTTCGCCCGAGCCACCTCATGCCGACGATCGGCCAGCGCTTTATGAACCGGGAGAACCTTTATCGGAGCGTGATGCCGCGCGTGGTCGCCCCGTCCTCGAGCACAGTCTCTACACCAAGGCGACCATGCGACCCAAAACGACATTCGCGGTCGCCGTTGCCGCCGCGGTCGCGGCCGTGACCGTTTGGAACCTTAGGCACAACGGCACGCGTGGATTCATCAAGTCCTAAAGAAAGACTCGAGTCCTTGGCGGGAAGCTGCCGGTGGACGTCGTGGGGCTCGAACGTCCGGCGACACGTGTCAGTTCGGATTCGTTGTCGGACGCGACTTGCGCATTGCGATTGAGCGGTTGATTGATAGCCGGGGGGTGCGTGAACGTCGCATGGCTTCGCTTACCTCCCGCGCGAATGAACGTCACGTTGGGATTTCCATTGAACATGACGTCGTAAAGAAAACGCTCTTGCAAATTCGTTTGAATCGTGCGGCCGCTATAGCTGGCGTAGCCTTCCCTGGTGGCCATAGGCTCGTTCGCCATCCTGATGTCAAACGCGCTCGATAAGCCAACGTCGCGCGATTCGATCGCCGCGTCGATGTTGAGATCCGTCCATTGCTCGCCGCTTGGTTTCGTCAACATCAATCCGCCGTTCACGCTGTACGACTCAATGCTTTTGGATCGAGTCGCGACGGGTTGGTATTCATTCGCGGCATCGGTCACGAGACTCGGTATTGGATACAACACCCAAGGGTCCACGACGATATCTTGTTCCGGGGTATTGCCACGAATCACCACCATGTTGTGGTCGGCGTCCTTGCAATCCACCATGTCGATCCGCGCATTGCGCAATTCAGGCAACGACGCCAACACGAAGAAGGCGACCGCCGCGAATTCCGAGCATTGGCCCGCCTGCCATTTGATGGCGCATCGCGCACGCAAATGCTCCCGATCGCGCAGGGATAAAAGACTTAAGGACCGTGTGTCGTTCCTAAGCTCGCTGCGTAAATACCTCGCACGCACGAGCGGTTCGGCGCCTAGCTTATAAAGTTGTTTGAATTGATTGCCGGTGCCAAACGGTAGTAATACACGCACGAGGTCAATAGTTAGCCGCGCAAGCTTAAGACGCTCTGCCGTGGTTTCGTCGATACGCACGTCGCGCGGCGTGAAAACTTGCGTGACCTTTCTAGTATTGGGATGACGCGTATCGACGTTTTCTTGCAGCCCTTCTTGCGTCCATGCCGCAGCCTCATTGACGTGAAGATAACGCGCGAACATCGCTAACGTTTCGCTATAAGGTAATGGCGATAACGGCCGCACCGGCGGATTAGCGTCCGCGGACAACCTCGAAGACGTGGCCGTTTGATACGGACACGTGGGCGGCCACGCATTAACGGAATGGGACGATGGCGGGTGGGAACAACCGGAAAATGGCATAAGCGCTCGCAAGACCACAAACCATGGCGATTTGTTAGGAGGAGTTCGACTGTACGACGTTTAACTTACTCTGTGACTAAGGGCGCGCTCTTATTGTCGGCGTCGACGTCTTGATGTTACTCAATCTGTCGCGCTGGAAAGATCTCCTCGCCGCATTGAGCTCTATCTCTTGCGATGGGTGAAACGAAAATGGAATGGGCGATCGCACGACGTATCACGCCGGTAACTCACATTAGGATTGCCATTGAATGGTGCGTCGTGCACTAGCCGATATTTAATAAGGCGTTCGAGAAATTGCGAGTCGTAAGTATTAGGGTCGCGCACGGCTTGCGGATCATCCACTAAGGCGTGGAGATCGCGATGTGAAACAAGTCC
>DASTRU010000080.1:0-5423 GCA_035761045.1 Burkholderiaceae bacterium
TGCATGCTGCCCGAGGCGAACACGCCAAGCCCCGCGCGCGCGGCAACGCCGGGCATCGCCGCGCCAAAGTGCGGTACGCGTGGCGCGTCGCTCGTTGCCGACGCGCCACGTTCGGCGAGCGCGGCTTGCGCTTCTTCGAACGCATGGGCGGGCACGGTCGCATTGGCGGCGCGTTGCATGGCCTTGAGTGGCGCGGCCGCTTCGTCGATAACGCTTGTATTTTGGCGATCGACGCCAAGCACGCTCGCAAGCGTGACCGATTGATGCGTCGCCGCCTTCTCGCACAACGCGCCGCACAGCGCGACGGCTTGCTTGAGCAAGGCCACGCCCGCGGTGAAGTCGCCCGCTGGCTCGGTGGGTGCGATGGCGTAGCTCGAGAGCATCGCGCCGCGTTCGGCTCGCCAGGCGCCATGGGCGTCGGTGCGCAGTTCTGCGCCAAGGCCGCGCAAGCTGCCGCGATAGTTGTCGGCCGGATGAATCAAATGCCCGAGGTTGAGTTCGCTGTGCTCTTGCGTGCTGGCTAAGCGCGCGCGCAGTTGCTGCGGGCTGTCGTCGAACACGAGTTCGTTATGGCCCGCGCCGCCGAACTCTTGCGTGCGCAGGCCCAGCAACGCGCCCGCGTGCCGGTGCGATTCGCCACCCGCGCCATGCCAAGCCGGCGCGTGCCCGGCGGCGAGGTTGCCTTGCGCGGCGGGGCGATGGTCGGCGGCGGTGGCGAGCGCGTCCGGCGCGTGTTCGCCCCGGCCGTTGTAGAGCGCGCCCAGCACCACGGGGCGGTCGGGGTCGCCGCCCTCGAAGGCGACGAGCACTTCCTGCCCGATGCGCGGCAGCGCGCGCCAGCCAAAACCCGCGCCCGCTTGACGTTGCGCCACGCGCACCCAGCAATCGCGCCGCGCGCTTTGCCAGGGGAATTGCACGCGAATGCGGCCGAGCCGGTCGCAATGCACTTCGCGGCCGTCGGTGGCGTGAAGTTCTCCTTCCGGGCCGACGACGCGGGCGGTCACGGGGCCGGCCATGAGCGCGCGCGGTTGGCTGCGCAGGCCCGTGTCGTCGTCGAGCACCGGCCGCCACGGCACCGCGCGCCGCACGGCGCCGATCGCGTTCGCATAGCCGGTGCGATGGGCGCGTGCGATCACGTCGTCGTCGTCGAAGGTCGTGTCGCTCGCGCGGTGCGCGAGGCGCAAGCGCCGTTCGGCGTCGTCGGCGGCCGCGAGGCCGTTGTTGAAGCCCGCATGCGCGATGTCGGTGAGGACGAATTGCCGATCGGCCGAGTTAGTGCCAAGCCCCTCAAGCGTGGATTGCGTGAGTTCGAACCAGCGGCCGCAACGCGCGGTGCGCACATTGCCCGCGCCGATCCAACGCTCGCGCCGAGCTTCGAGAGCTTCGCGTTGCAAGCGTACGAGCCGATCGCCGTCGCGAGTGTCGGCGAATGCGTATTGGCCGCACCAATCGTAGCTTTCCAGGACGGGAGCGTTGGCGCTGCCGATGGGTTCGGCGCTGGCGGCTTGGGCGCTGAGGGTGCGCTTGGTTTTGTAATCCCAACTCGTGCGCGTGGTGCTGGCGGCTTGTAGCGTGCGCACGGCGCCAAAGCGTTGCAGGCTGTCTTGCGCTTCGCTGGCGTCGGCGCGATGCAATCGCCAGCCGCGGCCGCCGAGAGGATTGGCGGCGGCGGTGTCTTCGGGCACGGCGTTCGAGCGCGCGAAGATGCGTAGCGCGTGGCCCAGCGGGGCGGCTTCGTCTTCGTCGAAGTAAAAGCCTAAGCCTTCTTCCGCGAACAAGCGGGCGATGAAGGCGTAGTCGGTTTCGCGCGCTTGCCGGCAGTAGCTGCGCGGGCGTGCGTCGCGCAGGTGTTCGGCCACGTCGTCGGCCCACTGCCAGCGCGCGAGCGGCGCGTACTCGGCGAACACCGCGTCGGCGATGTCGAGCACGCTCGCGTCTTGAAAAATTTGGTCGCGCCGGCGTTGTTCAAGCAGCCATAGCCATGGCACCACGCGCAGGTGGTAGTGCGCGAGGCCGCCATCGGCGCCAAGCGCGCAGGCTTGCGCGATGAGGCCGCTGCGCGAGGCGCGCGAGCCGTCGGCCAAGGCGGTGTGCCAGGTGAAGCGTTGACCAATCAATGCATCGAGATCGACATGGGCATCGGGCGCGGCGCAGACGAAGTCGAATCGCCAAAGCGCGCTTAAGGCTTCGTGGCCGGTAAAGGATTCGACGAACAACGCCACGTCGCCTTGACCGACATGGCATTCGTATAAGCGGCGGTCGTCGGACAAGCGCGCGAGTTCGGCGAAGGAGTCTAGGGAGAAGAACGCGGCGGACACGGACAAGGTGCGGATCTCGTCAAAGCGTTTAGGGGAAGGAGGCAAGGCAACGACGAAGCGTCGTCAACCCGAGATCGTAGCGTTGACGACGCGCCCCAAGCCCACGGCCGCGCGCATCACTTCATGACGCATTGAAGTGCAAGGACGGCGCGGGAACGCGCGGGTGAAATTGATCAGATCACGATCGGACTTGCGCGAGTTCGCGACGCATCGCGTTGATGACCTGCGCGTAATCGGGTTGGCCGAAGATGGCGCTGCCCGCCACGAAGGTATCGGCGCCGGCTTGCGCGATCTCGCGGATGTTGTCGGTCTTCACGCCGCCATCGACTTCGAGCAACACGCGTCGTCCGCTCGCCTTGGCGTACGCCTGTACCTGCGCGCGCACGGTCGCGAGTTTGGCGAGCGTGGACGCAATAAACCCTTGTCCGCCAAAGCCCGGGTTGACCGACATCAGCAAGATCATGTCGAGCTTGTCCCACACATGGTCGAGCACGCTGACCGGCGTGGCGGGGTTGAGCACGAGCCCGGCCTTGCAGCCCGAATCGCGAATGAGTTGCAGCGTGCGGTCCACGTGGCGCGAGGCCTCGGGATGAAAGGTGATGTAGTCGGCCCCGGCCTTGGCGAACATTGGCACGATCGCGTCCACCGGCTCCACCATCAAATGCACGTCGATCGGTACCGGCGTGCCATCGGCGCGCTTGGCGTGCGGCTTGACCGCCTGACACACCATCGGGCCGATGGTGAGGTTGGGCACGTAATGGTTGTCCATCACGTCGAAATGAATGAAGTCGGCGCCAGCGGCGATGACGGCGCGCACTTCCTCGCCCAGCCGCGCGAAGTCGGCCGAAAGAATCGACGGCGCGATGCGATAGTCGTGCATGAATCTTCCTAAGGGTTAACCGAACCGGGGGCGGCGATTGTAGCGAGCGCGGGCCGCTTAATCGGCTAGCATCGCGCTCATGGCTAAGTACGAATTCACCGTTCGCGCGCTACCGCGCTACCTCGCCGAGCAATCGGCGCCCGAAAGTCAACAACATACGTGGTCGTACACGATTCGGTTGACCAACACCGGTAACGTGGGCTCGCAACTTATTTCGCGGCATTGGATCATCACCGACGCCAATGGTCGCGTGCAGGAAGTGCGCGGGCTCGGCGTGGTCGGCCAACAGCCTTTGCTCAAGCCCGGTGAAACCTACGAGTACACGAGCGGCGTGACGCTCACCACGCCCACCGGTTCCATGCACGGGCTGTACTTCTGCACGGCCGAGGACGGCACGCAATTCGAGGTGCCGATTCCGGAATTCAATCTCGCGGCGCCGTCGGCGTTGCACTAATTCATTGGTCATCCGCGCGGGTGGATGGCGTTGGCGCGCGTTCGTCGGACCGGCGCTTTTTCTTCTTGGGCGGCGACATCGTCCACCACACGATGAACAGCAATAGCGAGAGAGCCAGCACGGCTTCAAGGGCAAGCATCCACATGGCGAGCAGCAATCAATACGAAGGACATTCGACGAACCCAGGGCGCAAGGCAAGCATGCCTTATGCGCGTCGCGCGATGGTAGCCGCGATCAGCGCCTTGATGGCCGCTTGCGCGGGCACGCCCGTCAAGGTGCAAGACTCGCCGCGCGCGCCCGTGCCGGCGGCCACGCGACCTGCGGGAAGCGATACCGCGCCGGCGGATGTGGTTACTCCCATTCCGAGCACCCCTTCGGTCAACGGCGATAAAGCCGCGCCCTCGCCCACCGCCACGACCAAGCCCGATAAGCCCGGCGGCCCAACCCAGGTACCGGCGGCGGCCGAAGCGCGCCCGGCCTCGCTCGTTACAACGGCGATGGTGCCCGCAAGCTTCGCCGACTTACCCGGCTGGAACGACGACGACGTGGCCGCCGCGTGGCCCGCGTTCCTCGCCGGCTGCACGACCTTGCGCAACCGCGCCGAATGGCGCGCCGTATGCAACGCCGCGCCAAGCGTGAACGCGACGAGTCGTTGGGCAATCCGCAAATTTTTCACTGATCGATTTAGGCCGTATCGCTTGCGCGAGATCGACAATTCCACCACCGGTCTCATCACCGGCTATTACGAGCCTGCGTTGCGCGGCAGTCGCAGCCGCAGCGCGCAATACAACGTGCCCTTGTACGCCGCGCCCGATGATTTGATCAGCGTCGAATTAGGCGACGTGGTGCCCGAGCTCAAGGACGTGCGCCGCGTGCGCGGACGCATTGGCGCCTTGCCCAACGGCCGTCGCGCGCTCGTGCCGTATTGGACGCGCGCCGAACTCATGAACGGCGCGGGCGCCGCGTCGTTGAAGGGCAAAGAACTTGTTTGGTTGGCCGATCCGGTCGAAGCGTTTTTCTTGCAAGTGCAAGGCTCGGGCCGCATTCAACTCGACGACGGCCGCACGGTCCGCATGGCCTATGCGGACACCAACGGTCATCCGTATTACTCGATTGGCAAGGTGTTGATCGACCGGCATGAGCTCAGACCCGAACAAGCCTCGATGCAAGGCATTCAAGCGTGGGCGCGCGCCAATCCCAATTTGATCGACGAGGTGCTGGCGAAGAATCCGAGCTATGTGTTCTTTCGCGAAGCCACGGGCGGCGATGCGAACGCGGGACCGCTCGGCACGCTAGGCGTGCCGCTCACCGCCGAACGTTCGATCGCGGTGGACACCAAGGCCGTGCCCTTGGGCGCGCCGGTGTTTCTCGCGACCACGCAGCCCTTGTCGTCCAAGCCGTTGCGGCGCCTTGTCATGGCGCAAGACACTGGTAGTGCGATCAAGGGCGCGGTGCGCGCCGACGTGTATTGGGGCAGCGGCGCGCAAGCCGGCGAAATCGCGGGTAAGACCAAGCAACGCGGCGAGATGTGGGTGCTGCTGCCTAAGTGAAAGTCGCGGCTGAGTCCGCCATTAGGCGGGCCCGCTTGCAACGCGCGCTTCGCGTATGGACGACACGCGGCGCATAAGCTCCAACGGATCCACGGGTTTGACGAAATGCGCGTCGAACCCGGCTGCTTCGGCGCGATACCGGTCCTCCTCCTGCCCCCAACCCGTGACCGCGACGAGCACCATGTCGCTACTCCACGGTTGCTGGCGAATGCGTTCGGCCG
>DASTRU010000081.1:0-5320 GCA_035761045.1 Burkholderiaceae bacterium
AGGCCGGCATCATCGCTGTTGATCTCGACGAGGGCGACTATTTAATCGGCGCGGCGATCACGGACGGCGAACACGACGTCATGCTGTTCTCCAATGCGGGCAAGGCGGTGCGCTTCGACGAAAACGATGTGCGCCCAATGGGCCGCACCGCGCGTGGCGTGCGCGGCATGCAGCTCGACGAAGGCCAGCGCGTGATCGCGTTACTCGTCGCAGAAGACGAATCGCAAAGCGTTTTAACCGCCACGCAAAACGGATATGGCAAGCGCACGCCAATCGTTGAATACACGCGGCACGGGCGTGGCACGAAGGGCATGATCGCGATTCAAACCAGCGAACGTAACGGACAAGTCGTGGCGGCCACGCTGGTTCGTCCCGACGATGAAATCATGTTGATCACGACGGGCGGCGTTCTCATTCGCACGCGCGTGGGCGAAATTCGCGAGATGGGCCGTGCCACGCAAGGCGTGACCTTGATCGACGTGGACGATGGCGCGCGGCTTTCCGGCTTGCAACGTATCGTCGAGCGCGACGCGGAAGACGACCCCGCCGCACCCGCCGCGGCCGAGGACGCGCAGCCGTGATCACTTCGTCGTCGAACCCCGCATTTCGCTACTCAACGATCGCGCGATGAACGATTTCCAGTCCTTCGGGCGACCCGAATACGCGGGGTTTTGGCGGCGATTCTTCGCGTCGCTGATCGATATTTTTTGGCAACTGCCGATCCTGATATTCGTGGGTTGGTTGATGTACGGCGCCCAGGTGTTCCATGCGGAGGCGATGGAGGCGCGCCCGATCGATGTCGTCTTGCAGTACTTGATCCCCGCCGTGCTCGTCATCGCGTTTTGGATGTGGCGTGGCGCCACGCCGGGCAAGATGCTGCTTGGCATGCGCATCGTGGACGCCAATACGTTCCAACCCGTCAGCAAAGGGCGGCTCGCGCTGCGCTACCTCGGGTATTACATTTCCGCCGTTGTGTTCATGCTTGGCTACCTCTGGGCCGCGTTCGATAAACGCAAGCAAGCGTGGCACGACAAAATCGCAGGCACCGTGGTGATTCGCGACCACGATTACTAACAACAACGAATGACACGCGCATACAACTTCTCGGCCGGTCCGGCCGCGCTGCCGCTCGAAGTTCTCGAGCGCGCGCGCGATGAAATGCTTGAGTGGTCTGGCACCGGATGCTCGGTGATGGAGGTGTCCCATCGCGGCAAGGAATTCGAAGCGTGCCGCGACGCGGCCGAACGCGACTTGCGCGAACTGCTCGGTGTTCCATCGAACTACGCGGTCTTGTTCTTGCAAGGCGGCGCGTCGATGCAGTGGTCGCAAATCCTTTTTAATTTGTGCCGCGACAATCCGCATGGCGACTTCATCCTGACGGGCGAGTGGACGCAGCGCGCGGTCGCCGAAGCGCGTCGTTTGCTACCTACATGGGGCGGCAGCGTGCATATCGTCGCGTCGAGCGAGGATCGCAACTTCAGCTACATCCCGCCCGAAGCTACGTGGAACCGTCGGCCGCAAGCAGGCTTCTTGCACATCTGCACGAACGAGACGATTCAAGGGCTCGAATATTCCTTCGTTCCCGCGCAGCTCGGCGATCAAACATTGATCGCTGACATGAGCTCGCACATCTTGAGTCGGCCGGTGGACGTTAGTCGCTTTGGGTTGATCTACGCGGGCGCGCAGAAAAACATTGGTCCGGCGGGCGTCACGCTTGTCATCGTGCGTGATGATTTGATCGGTCGCGCGCGCGCCGATTGCCCGCGCATGTTCGATTACGCGTTGATGGCGGCGAATAAGTCGTTACTCAATACACCGCCCACGTTCGGAATTTATCTCGCGGGCTTGGTGTTTGATTGGATTAAACGCCAAGGCTGTTTGGTTGAGATTGAGCGCCACAACATCGCCAAGGCCGCGTTGTTGTATGAGCGATTGGATGCGGGTGGATTGTTTTATTCGCCGGTTGAAAAGCGAGATCGTTCACGTATGAACGTTCCGTTTCGCATGCGCGATGAATCACTCGACCAACGCTTCCTCGCCGAGGCGCAAGCCGCTGGTCTCGTAGGTTTAAAAGGGCATAAGGCCGTCGGCGGTTTACGCGCGAGCATCTACAACGCCATGCCCTTGCAAGGTGTTCAGGCGTTGGTGGATTTCATGAACGATTTCGAACGTCGCAACGGGTAAGCCTGTGGAAGAGGAACTCAAGCCGTTGCGCGAGGGCATCGACGCCCTCGACGAGCAAATCATTGCGTTGTTGTCCGAGCGCGCGAAGCTCGCGCAAGCCGTGGGCGAAATCAAAAAGCGGCATCGCGCGCCCGCGTTTCGGCCGGAGCGCGAGGCCGAGGTGTTACGCAACATCATGGCTAAAAATCCCGGCCCCTTGCCTGGCGAGGGATTGCGCTTGATTTATCGCGAGGTCATGAGCGCATGCCGTGCGCTGGAAAGCGTGACGCGGGTCGCTTTTCTCGGGCCCAGCGGCACGTTTTCGGAAGCGGCGGTGCATGCGCAATTCGGTCGCAGCGTGGATGCGATCGCGTGCAGCAGCATCGACGAAGTGTTTCGCGCGACCGAGGCTGGAACGTCTGACTACGGCGTCGTGCCGGTGGAAAACAGCACCGAAGGCGTCGTGAACCGTACGCTTGATCTACTGCTGCAAACGCCGTTGCGTATTAGTGGCGAGGTGTCGATCGCCGTGCACCACAATCTCATGACGTTGTCGGGCGCGATGAGCGGCGTGACGCGCGTATGCGCTCATGCGCAAGCGCTGGCGCAATGCGCGAGCTGGTTGGCCACGCATTACGCCAACGTCGAATGCGTGCCGGTGGCCAGCAATGGCGAGGCGGCGCGACTCGCGCGCGACGAGCCGCATACGGCGGCGATCGCCAGCGAATCGGCGGCCGCGAATTTTGGTCTGCACATCGTGGCGCGCCATATTCAAGACGATCCGCACAACACCACGCGTTTCGCGGTGTTGGGGCGAGTTGAAACCGCGCCGTCCGGACGCGACCAAACATCGATCGTCGTGGCCGTTCCGCATGTGGCCGGCTCGGTCTACAAAATGCTGGAGCCGCTCGCGCGTCACGGCGTATCGATGACGATGTTCGAATCGCGTCCCTCGCGAAATGGCGTGTGGACGTATTACTTCTACATCGACGTCGAGGGACACGAGAGCGAACCCAAGGTCGCGAACGCGCTCGACGAGCTGCGCGCGATGTGCGGTTTCTTCAAAATCCTTGGCTCTTACCCGCTGACCTAACCGGATGAATGCATGAACGCCTTGATGAAACCGACGTTGGATCCACTGCCCGTGCCGTCGTATATCCGCGCGATCGCGCCTTACATCGGCGGCAAACCCATCTCCGAAGTGGCGCGCGAATTTGGTTTGGACGAGGCGCGCATCGTCAAGCTCGCGAGCAATGAAAATCCTTTGGGCGTGCCCGAGTCCGCGCGTGCCGCGATGGCCGCCGCCGCGGCTGACTTAAGCCGCTATCCCGACGGTAACGGCCACGAACTCAAGCAAGCGCTGTCGAAGCGTCTGGGCGTGCCGATGGATTGGATCACGCTGGGCAATGGCAGCAACGACATTCTCGTTCTCGCGAGCATGGCCTTGTTGCAACCCGGCTCGTCGGCGGTGTATTCGCAATACAGCTTCGTGGTGTATGCGCTGGCGACGCAAGAAGTCGGCGCGCGGTCCATCGTCGTGCCCGCCACTTCCGGGCTGGGACACGACCTCGACGCCATGCTCGCCGCGATCGATGCCGACACCCACCTCGTTTTCATCGCCAACCCCAACAATCCGACGGGCACCTTCATTCCGCCCGCGCAAATCGAGCGCTTCTTGGAGCGCGTGCCGTCGCGGGTCGTGGTCGTGCTCGATCAGGCGTACGACGAATACATGGCGCCCGAGTTGCGCGCCGATAGCGCCGCTTGGGTACGCCGGTTCCCCAACTTGATCGCTTCTCGCACGTTCAGCAAGGCTTATGGATTGGCGGGATTGCGCGTGGGTTACGCCATCGCGCAACCGGCGTTGACCGACGTGCTGAACCGTATTCGTCAGCCGTTCAACGTGAACTCGCTCGCGCAAGCCGCCGCCGTCGCGGTGCTGGACGACCAAGCGTTCATCGCGCGCAGCGCCGCGCTGAATCGCGCGGGCTACGAGACATTGACGAAGGCGTTCGAAGCCCTCGGCCTCGAATACATTCCATCGCAAGGCAACTTCGTGCTCGTGAAGGTCGGCGATGCCGAAGCGATCAACCTGGCGTTGCTCAAACGCGGCGTCATCGTGCGGCCAGTCGCCAATTACGGCTTGCCGCAATGGTTGCGCGTCACCGTTGGGTTGCCCGAGGAAAACGACGCCTTCCTCGTCGCCTTGCGCGACGTGCTGGGCCGGTAGGGCGCGATGTTCGACAAGGTCGCGATTTTTGGCGTGGGATTGATCGGCGGCAGCTTGGCGCTCGCTCTCGATCGCGCCGGCGCGGCAAAACGCATCGTCGGAATCGAACGTTCGCCAGGCGCCGCGCAGCGCGCGTTGCAGCTTGGCGTGGTCGATGAAATCGCGCGCAACGAAGCCGACGCCGTGCGCGGCGCCGACATGGTCGTGCTTGCGACGCCGGTCGCGCAAACCGACCGCGTGCTCGCGGCCATCGCGCCGCATCTCACGCTACGCACGATCGTGACCGATACAGGCAGCACCAAGGGCAATGTGATTGAGGTCGCGCGCGAACGCCTGGGCGGCAAGTGGCCGCAATTCGTTCCCGCGCATCCAATCGCGGGCAAGGAGCAAGCAGGCGTGGACGCCGCGGAAGTCGAGCTGTTCGACGGCCGGCGATGCGTGTTGGTGCCCGAGGTGGACACCGCCGGTCACGCGGTCGAGGCCGTGCGCGATATGTGGACGGCCTGCGGCGCCTTGGTGTCGCTCATGACGGCCGAGCAACACGACACGGTCTTCGCCGCGGTCTCGCATCTTCCGCACCTGTTGTCGTTCGCGTTGGTCGCGGCGATCGCGCGCGAAGACGACGCGGCTATGAAGTTTGCCCACGCGGGCGGTGGCTTTCGCGATTTCACGCGCATCGCCGCGAGCTCGCCCGAAATGTGGCGCGACATCTTCATCGCCAACAAAACCGCCGTGCTGAGCGAACTCACCGCCTACGAAGCCGAGTTGCGCGCGCTGCGCCAGATGATCGAATCGAACGACGCCAAGGCGATCGAGGCCGAATGCGAGTTGTCGCGCAACGTGCGTTCACAACTGATGTTCTGACTTTTTGCTTGCGATGACTGCGCCCGACGCTGGTGTTCTCCATTTGTCTCCTCGACGTTATGC
>DASTRU010000082.1:0-4820 GCA_035761045.1 Burkholderiaceae bacterium
GAGGGCGCGGCCGCGCGCGAAGCCGCGCTCGCGCGCCGTGTCGAGGCGCGCACGCCACCGAATAAGCCGTTCGACGTGCTCGTTCAGCATCTCGTCACCGTGGCCTTGGGCGGCGGTTTCGAGGCCGATGCCTTGTACGACGAAGTGCGCGGCGCCTGGTCGTACCGCGCCTTGACGCGCGATGAATTCGATTGGGCCGTCGCTTTCGTCGAGCGTGGTGGCGCGTCGCTTACCGCGTATCCGGAGTACCACCGCCTCGCGCGCGACGAGCATGGCCGGTATCGGGTGCCTTCGGCGGCGCTTGCCAAACGTCATCGCATGAGCATTGGCACCATCGTGAGCGACGGCACGATGTCGGTTGCTTGGACGAGCGGCGGTCGTTTGGGCACGATCGAGGAGCGCTTCATCTCGTTCCTAAAGCGCGGCGACAACTTCTTATTCGCCGGCCGCGTGCTCGAACTCGTGCGCATCGAAGGCATGACCGCCTATGTACGCAAGGGCGCGAAAAACAAGGGCGTGGTGCCCACGTGGGCGGGCAGCAAGATGCCGCTTTCAAGCGAGTTGGCCGACGCGGTGCTTGCGATGCTCGGCCGCTTTCACGCGCAACGCGACGACCCAGCGGCACGCTTTCCGCCCGAGGTAGAAGCGGTGCGCCCGTTGCTCGCCTTGCAAGAGCGCTGGTCGGCCTTGCCCACGCCCGAGCATTTGGTGTGCGAACGCATCGTCACGCGCGAGGGACACCACTTTTTTTGCTACCCGTTTGCCGGACGCATGGTGCATATCGGGCTCGGGTCCTTAATCGCATGGCGCGCGGCGCGTGATCAACCGGGGACGTTCTCAATTTCGATGAACGATTACGGCTTCGAGTTGTTATCGCCCGAGCCGTTCGATTGGGAAGCCTTGATCGCGCGCGGATTGTTCTCGACCGAACGCTTGCTCGAAGACGTGCTTGATTCCTTGAACGCGAGCGAGTTGGCGTTGCGGCGCTTTCGCGAAATCGCGCGCATCGCGGGCTTGGTGTTTACCGGCTACCCGGGCGCGCCGCGTTCCACGCGGCAATTGCAAGCGTCGTCGGGCTTGTTTTACGAGGTGTTCCGCAAGCACGACGCGGGCAATTTATTGCTGACCCAAGCGCAAACCGAAGCGCTCGAACAAGAGCTTGAAATCAGCCGCTTACGTACCGCGCTTGAACGGATGAATACGCAACGCGTGGTGATGACCTCGCCCGCCAAACCGACGCCGTTCGCGTTTCCGTTGTTGATCGAACGCTTGCGCGAGAAAGTAAGCAACGAAAAATTGTCCGACCGCGTCGCGCGCATGCTCAAGGAGTTGGAGGCCGCGGCCGATGAAAAACCCAAGCGCACTAAAGCCAACGGCTAATCACGCTGACCGCGGCCGACAACAGCAACGTGGACGTCAATGGAATGAACCATTCGCGCCCAAACAGTCGAAAGCGAAAATCACCGGGCAGTTTGCCGATGCCGAGCTTGGCCAGCCACGGCGTGAGCGCCGACAGCAGCACGAGAAATAAAAAGATGGCTAGGAACCAGCGCAGCACGATGAATCAATCAATGAATGGATGAATGAACGAGTGAAGACCGTGTATTGCCTATGCGCCGCGTGGTGCGGCACGTGTCGCGACTATGCAAGCGTAGTGGATTCGCTCGCCGCCGCGATGCCCGAATACCGATTCGTGTGGATCGATATCGAAGACGAGAGCGATGTCGTGGGCGATGTGGATGTTGAAACCTTTCCCACGGTGTTGATTGCCGACGATGCCACTACAAGCATTCAATTCTTTGGCCCCGTACTGCCCGCGGCTAATCATTTGCGCGCGTTGTTGTTGGCGGATCATCGCCCGAAGAATGATGCCGTCGCGCACGATTTGCTCGCGCGCTTGAACGCGCACGTAGGCGCAACGGCTAAAGACTCGCACGCCGGTCGCCGCGACTAAAGCCAACTAAGTCGACCTCGATGCCACGACTGATCGCGATCACCTTGAACAACTCGCCCATCTCCGCTTCCGACATCAAGCGCAAGGCCGCATTGGCCGCGCGCAAATACTCCGTCGAGCCAGGCACGCCCACCTTGCTTAATTCGTCGAGCACGCCGCAATTCATTAGGAAACGCGCTTGAGAGGTGTAGCCCACGAGCGTCGCGCCCGTATCCTCGGCGGCGCGCGCGATGCCCGAGAAATCAACGTGCGCGGTGATGTCTTGCAAGCCCGGCCAACGCAAAGGGTCGTCGATGGCGTGGTGGCGGTAATGGCACATCAAGGTGCCTTGCGTGCGTTGCGGGTGGTAATACTCGGCGGCGGGAAAGCCGTAATCGATGAAGACGGCGGCGCCGCGTTCGAGCATGCGCGCGATGGTCGAGGTAAAGGCTTCGGCCTCGTCGTGTAATTCGACTAAATAGCCGTTGGGCAAGGTGTCGACATCGATGCCTTTTTGTTGAATCGAGGCTAGCAACGCCGCATCGGCATCACGCTCTTGCCATTCAAACGGATGTTCGTCGGTGGGTGCGGTGGCAAGCATGACTCCGCGCTCGCGAGTCACGTTGGACGTTTTATGCGCGATGCGAATCGGCATTGCGTCAAGCACTTCATTGCCCACGATGCAACCACTAAAACGCTCGGGCAAAGCGTCTAGCCACTCGACCTTATGCGCGTGCGCGGCCGCATGCTTGCCAATGATTTCGCGTTGTTGTTCCCGCAACGACGCCGAAAGTTCGACGATCCGATAACGCGCGCATTGGTCGTCCAATGCATTAAGTAAACCCGCCGCGAGCGCGCCCGTGCCCGCGCCAAACTCCATCACGACATTCGCTTCGCTTAGTTCGAGGATTTCATGCACTTGAACCGCTAATGCGCGAGCGAACAAGGGTGAGAGTTCGGGCGCGGTAACGAAGTCGCTGCCGTCGGTGGAGAAATGCCCGAACTTATGTGCGCCACCCGCGTAATAACCAAGCCCGGGTTCGTATAAGGCCAGGCGCATGTAATCGTCAAAGCGCAAGAAGCCTTGCGAGGCTTGCAATGATTGAGCGATGCGGCTGGCAAGTGTTTGCGAGATCGCGCGAGCGTGATCGGAGGGCGGTGCGAGGGTAGGCATCCCCGGATTTTAAGTGGCATTCCCCGTTGCGTTAGCGCGATGGCGACTAACGCGGCCCGTTGGGATGCTCCATGATGAATCGATCTTTTTCCTCCTCGCGTTGGCTCTCGTTCCACTCGTAAGCAACCTCCGAAAGAAGGTCGATCGCCGGATGGTTCTTTTGTTTCGCCAACCACAAGGGTGTCGCTCCCGAATGATCCGCGCGCGTGGGGCTGACCTGCCATAAACAAAAAAACTTAATTACGTCTTTTGAGCGACCATTTTCAATCGCGAGATGAAGCAGATTCTTCCCATCGCTATTTGCAACCTTGGATAGATCATCCACGAACTGCATCGTGTGGTGCGCCCGATCGGTGGTGGAAAAAATCTCGAAGTAATTAGGCACGAATGATTTAGGCGGTTGTTCGTCGCGAGTGGTGACCCGACCCGTGGTGGCGAACTCGATCAAGCCTTGGGTCGACCACGGATGAAGAGCGCGCGACCAACCGACTTGCGCCATCGGCAAATCGGCGGTGAAGGACGGCTGGTAAATCAACGCATAGGTGTATGGAATTTTTGTGGTGTTGAGCTTGGCCTTACGACGAGTTTCAAGCTCTTTCTTAATCTCGAAGGCGTGATCGATTCCCTTCACCGATTTGATATTGACGTACACGCCCTTGATCTCGTCAAACTTAGGCAGCAACAAATGCTCGTTTGGCGCAAGACCGGTGGAGCTATGTTTTTTAATAAAGGTTGAATAAAACTCTTCTTTGTTCTTGGCTGGCGGCGTGGCCGCGCGCTGCAAATATTGCGCGAGCCGTGCTTCATCGAAACGTTGAATTTTGATGATGACGTGCTCAAGCATGTCCTTAAGGCGCCGATTCTGGCTACTGCGTTGCGCTAACACCTTAAGCAACTCGTTCTTGCCTATCGACGGATTGGTGATGACGACGTTCTTGATTAAGTCGGCGACGATGTATTTGCTCGACGCATCCCGAATCGGCGGCACGGCGGGTAAATGCGCAAGACCGGCGCGCACCTTCATTTCCCGATACTTCGCGAACGCGAACTTAAGATCGTTACCCACTTGTATTCGCTTGGGTGTTTGATGTTCGATGAAGCTCGACCGAACGTTATCGCTTAGCGAGTTAAGCGTCGTCACTAAATACGTCGAATAATTTTCGTAATGCTCCTCGGACTGATGGGCTTGGGGAAAATCGCCTAAGTTCTTATTGCATGCCACCTTGAGACGATTCGTCCAGCAATCGTGCTTATAAGAGAGTAAAGAAATCGTGCTGGGCGGAAGCACGATGCCTGAGCGATCGGTCCATTGATACGCGTCGTACACACGGACCGGCGCCAGACCCACATGCGTGGCGGGCACCGGAATGTGGTGCTGATCCATCTTGTCGAAATCGAACGCGGGCTTGTTCAACGCATTTGAGATGACGTGGATGTAGCACCCTTTGCCGCTTAGTTCCTCGACGGTTTCTTGGCTTTGAAAACCATGCCGTTTTTCCAACTGTGGCCCACGTAATCGCGACGGCGCGATGATGGGTGCGGCCGGAGGCGGCGCGGTATTAGTGGTGATTGGCGCAGCGGTTACGGGTGGCGCGGGAACAACGGGGGTAATCGGCGCCGGAGGATTATTGGTGGTGCGAGAAGCGGGCGCGGTCGGCGTCGGATCGACGGGTATCGCTTTAGGAAAAGAATCCGCGCCACAGCAAATAAAAC
>DASTRU010000083.1:0-3099 GCA_035761045.1 Burkholderiaceae bacterium
GGTGCCGGACGCGATCCGCACCACGCTCGCGCGCCTCGTGCGCCGCGCCTCGCCACGCCTGCGCGTGCTCGCGCATTCGGAAATTCCTGACACGCATGCGATCCGCATCGGGTCGATCATCGGAGCGAACTCATGACGAACGCCCACAACCCCGTGCGCCGCTTTGTCGCGCGAACCGCGCGCGAAGCGATGGCCCAGGTGCGCAATACCTTTGGCGAGGACGCGGTGATTCTCGCGAACCGGCCCGCGAATGGTGGCGTCGAGATTCTCGCGATTGGCCCGGCCGACATGGATGCGATCGCGCAAACCGCCGCGATGCCCGTGCCGGCGCTGGCCGCCCCGGCGCCGACTCCACGCGCCGCCGCACGGCCCGCCGCGAACGCGGTGCCTTCGGCCGCGAACGCCGTGGTGCCCAATACCGCCACGCGGCCGGCCGCGCGCTTGCATCAAGAACCGGAGCCGAGCTTTGCCTCGCGCCGCCAGCCGTCGCCACGCCCCACCACGGGCAATAGCGATGCCGACAAGCTCGAAATGAGCACGCTCGCTTTCCAAGACTACGTTCGCCGCCGCATGCAAGAACGGCAGGCGCAAGAACATGCCGAAGCGCCGGTGGAGTTGCCCGCCGCCGCGCCCGTTCAAGCGCCGCGTGTCGCGGCCGCCGCCGCCGCGCCGGTCGCGCGCGCTCCATCGCCCAAGCCCGCCGCGCCTGTCGCGCCGTCGGCGCCGGCACGCACCGCGCCACGCGTGTCGACCGCGCAAGCAATGCCAAGCGCCGCGCCCGACACGCAAGTGTTGGCCGAATTGCAAGCGATGAAGGGGTTGATCGAAGACCAGCTCGGCACGATGGCGTGGCTCGACCAAGTTCGCCGTGATCCCGCGCAAGCGCGCGCGTTGCGCAAGATGCTGTCGGCGGGCTTCTCGCCCTCGCTGTCGCGTTCGATCACCGCGCGCTTACCCGCCGCGCTTAATGAATCGGAAGCCGAGCAATGGCTGCTCGAAGTGCTCGTGCGCAATCTGCGCGTGGACGACGCGACGACGGGCATGGTTGAACAAGGCGGCGTGTATGCCTTGGTGGGCCCCACGGGCGTGGGCAAGACGACGACGACCGCCAAGCTCGCCGCGACCGCCGCGTTGATGTACGGCCCCGGCCAAGTCGGCCTCATCACGCTCGATAGTTACCGCCTTGGCGCGCACGACCAACTGCGCGCGTACGGAAAAATTCTTGGCATCGCGGTGCATATCGCGCACGACGCGCAAGCCTTAGCCGATCTCTTGCAACTCCTAAGTAATAAGAAGTTGGTGTTGATCGACACCGTCGGCATGAGTCAGCGCGACGCGCGCGTGCGCGAACAGCGCGCGATGCTTGACCTGCCGGGCATTGAACGCGTCATCGTGCTCAACGCCGCCGCGCAATCGGAAGCAATCGAAGACACGGTGCGTGTATGGCGGCCCGAGCGCGCCGCGAAAGGCGCGGCGGCCAAGCCCGTGCGCGCCATCGTCACCAAGCTCGACGAAGCGGTGACCACTGGCGGCGTGCTCGACGTGGCCGTGCGCCACGAACTCGTGCTGTCGGGCGTCGGTAACGGTCAACGCGTTCCCGAGGATTGGCATGCGCCGAATCCGCGCTTGCTCATGCATCAGGCCTTGCGCCGCGCGAACGCGCCCGCGCACGGATTTGCGTACAGCGACGAAGAAGTCGCGCTCGCCTTCGCGGTCCGTCGCGAAGCCTTACGCCGTCAAGACGGGGAGCTGCCCCATGCCTGACCGATCGTTCGATCAAGCCACCGGATTGCGCCAGATGTTCTCGACGCCCGCGCTCACCGTACTGCCCTTGGTGGCGGCCGCCGACGACGTCGCGCACGCGGGCTTCGCGCTCGCGTGGGCGCAAGCGGTCGCGGCGCAAGGCCGGCGCGTGCTCGTGCTCGACGCGCATCGCGGCGACATCGCGCAACTGCTGGGCGGACCGGCGCGCTTTGACTTATGGCATTTGCTGGCGGGCGAGCGCGAGTTCGCCGAAGTCGTGCGCCATGCGGGCGCGCATGTCGATCTCGTGACGGCCATTCACGGGCTGCAAGCGTTGATTGACCATCCGCAAGGGGCCGCGCCCTTGTGGCCGGCAATCGTCAACCTATCGGCGCGTTACGACACGGTAGTGGTGCTGGGCACCGCCGACGCGATTGGCGCCATGCTCGCCGGCACCGACGCGGAGTGCTTTCTGCTTGCCACGCGCGAGGCGGAATCGATCAAACAAACCTACGGCGCGATCAAGCGCATGGCCGCCGACCACGGTTGCGCGCGCTATCGCATCGTCGTCGATCGCGCGCATCCGCACGACGCGGAAAACGTTGCGCGCCGCATCGCCGATTGCGCGCAACGATTCGCCAGCGCGCGCGTGCGCTTGGGCGGCTCGTTGCCGTTTCCATTGCCGATGCGCCAACGCGCCGCGTCGTCGACCGCCTTGGCCGACGCGCTTGAAACCCTTGCGCGCCGTTCGCTCGCCTGGGGCTGGAACCCATTGCAAGAAGTCGTACCGTCCGCCGTCGTCGCGCCCGAAGACGAGGCCGTGGCGCTCGTGTATTAACGCAGGAGAAACGCATGTACACCGCACGAGGTTTGCTCGATCCTAAAGCGGCACTCGACCGCTACGCACCGATGGTGAGACGGGTCGCGCATCAAATCGTCGCTAAGTTGCCCGCCAACGTCGAACTCGACGACATGGTGCAAGCCGGCATGATCGGCCTCATGGATGCGTTAACGCGTTACGAGGCCTCGCAAGGCGTGCAGTTCGAAACGTTCGCGATGCAACGCGTACGTGGCGCGATGCTCGACGAATTGCGCGGCAGCGATTGGCTGCCCCGCAGCGTGCGCAGAACCCAGCGGCAAATCGAACAAGCCGTGCATCGGCTTGAGCAACGCCTAAGCCGTCCGGCCGCCGAGAACGAAATCGCGGCCGAGTTAGGCGTGCCGCTCAACGAATACCAAGCGATGCTTGCCGAAGCGCGTGGCGCGCAATTGTTGTACTTGGATGATTTAGGCGGCGGCGGCGAGGGAGACGAATCGTGGTTGGATCGGCACGCGCCCGACGACAACGAAAGCCCG
>DASTRU010000084.1:0-13314 GCA_035761045.1 Burkholderiaceae bacterium
GCATGCAAACAGGCCTCAGCTGTAAAGAACACCGCCGAATCGTTTCTCGCACGATTCGGCATTTTAATTTGAGCACCTTAAACCTACTCACATCGGATGGTCGTAACGCCATATCAAGGCGCGATATTTCACACTTGTCAGCAGCGCTTAAACGCTTAAAGCGTAAAAACTCACATGACCATCGCGCTGCTTAGGACTTCAACGCTGTCCTTCGGCACCCTTATCTCTCACTCAACTACATAAGCAACCTGGACCGCCGTGCCGAGCGGCGAGTTTCTGTACGATCTCCTTAGCCGCCACTCTAAAATTTTTAGAGGTCTAGAGCGTCACGGCTAGCCCTCGCTCCATAGTTTGGTCGGGGAACGCATCAAGACAGCCCTAGTTGCATTCAAGCTAGAAAGTAGTTCAACGTTCGTTAGCGCCATGAAAATTCGAGCGTTTCATGAAGCCCCCAATTTTCTAACAGTGTCGGCACGATAGTCCAAACATCATGCGACGTCTCGTATCTCAGTCAACGATGCAAGGTTCCTCACAAGTCCGAATACATCCACTTGTTGACTGACAAACCACCGCGCGTACGTTGGCCCTACAGGTTCCACACGCACCGTAGTCCACGTATGCGGAGCATTATGAAACGCATGTTCGTCCGTCACGTCATCGCCAACGAACAACACGTAATCGCAGCGTGCTTGCTTGGCCAACTGCGCCAACGCATCACGTTTAGTTAATCCATTGGGCGACAGCAAATTGAGCACGCATTTTCCAGCGACGATACGCGGCGGCGGCTCAAGCGTTTGAACGAGACTGTTCAACGCTTCTTGCACGGCGACCACGTTATCCACGCTTCTGTAATGCACGGTCAGGCTTAGCGCCTTATCTTCGATATGCACCCCGGGCCAACGTTGCTCGACGTTCCACTGAGCGCGTAGTTGGGCCAACCATCCTCGGCATGTTTGCATGGCCGTTTCGCGATGCTCGGCGTTACCTGGTAGTCCTTCCTCGCCGTGATTGCCGACGACGTAGCGCACGGTATCCGGCACTCGTGGCGCGATGTCGGCCACCGCGCGTCCGGTCAATATCGCCACGGGCACGCGCCGCGCGAGTTGATCGAGCGCGGCTTGCATGTCGGGAGTCATGGCCGCGTCGTCGGGCCTTGGAACGATGGGCGCTAACGTGCCATCGAAGTCAAACACATAAAGCGTGGCGTGGCGTGCGAGTCGCTCCAATTCCGCTTGCCCCGCGGGCGAAAGCAAGGCCACGGGTTCATGCCGTTCCGACACCGCGCTCATGTCACCGTTTCCTCCGTTTCGGCGTAGCGACCAATGCGATCGCGAATACGCATGCTTAAACGTTCGCGCGATGCATCGAGCAACATGCGCCCCGCCCAGCGATAGATGTTGAAGTCCTTCACCAAGGTACGAAGGCTGCGCATGCGCACGCGCTGTTCTTCGACGCTCATGGTCACCGCTTGATAAAGCGCGTCGGCGACTTGTTCGATGTGATAAGGATTCACGATCAACGCTTCGGACAATTCACCCGCCGCTCCGGCGAAGCGGCTTAGGATCAGCACGCCTTTCTCGTCGTCGCGCGCGGCGACGAATTCCTTGGAGACAAGGTTCATGCCGTCATGCAAGCTCGTCACGACGCACATGTCGCACGCGCGGTAATACTCGTCCACCTGCTCCGACGTGTGCTGCTCGATCAATAAGGTAATCGGCGAGGCCACCGCCGCGCCCACGGTCGTCTTGGGTGCGAAGCGCGCATTGATGCGATCCACGTGATCGCGCACCCGCTTTTCGAACGCTTGGTATTCCTCGAGCGAGGAACGCGATGGCGCGGCGATTTGCACGAGCGTGAATTTGCCGATGAGATCCGGGTGCTTTTCCAACATGCGTTCAACGCCATTGAAGCGCTCGACGATGCCCTTGGTGTAGTCCAAGCGGTCCACGCCCAAGGCGATCGTGACTTCGGATGGCAACTCAAGCCGCTCGCGCACCGATGCGCGCGCGATCGCATGTGTTTGCACGGGATCGCCTTTCGGGCCATTCCAATGAATGGAGATTGGGTAATCACACACACGCGTGCGAAAGCCTCGATATGTCACCGTGGACTCTTCATGAATTACGCGCGTCTCCATGAAGCGGTCGACCGTTTCAAGAAAGTTCTTGCAGTGATACGTAGTGTGAAAACCTAAGATGCTGCTGCCCAACATGCCTTCGAGCAATTCATTGCGCCACGGGCAAATGCCAAACGATTCGGGGTTAGGCCACGGGATGTGCCAGAAGGTGATGATCGTCGCGCGCGGTAATTGTTCGCGAATCATCTTGGGCAGCAGCGCGAAGTGATAGTCCTGCACGAGCACCACGGGGTCGGGCGTGCGCGCTTCGGCCACGACCGCGTCGGCGAAGCGTTGGTTCACGCGTACGTATTGCTCCCAATCCTCGTTGCGAAACACCGGACGCACATGCGCGATGTGGCAAAGCGGCCATAAACCTTCGTTGGCGAAGCCGTAGTAGTACCCGCGCTCTTCCTCCGGCGTGAGCCAGATCCGCCGCAAGGTATAGCGCGGATCGTCGGGTGGGACTTGCACGTGGTCGGTACGGTCGCATACCTCGCGATCGGCGCTGCCGCTGCCATGCGCGATCCACGTACCCGAACATGCGCGCATGACGGGCTCGACCGCGGTCACCAATCCGCTTGCCGGACGTTTAACGATCACGCCATTGCTGGTGTGTTCATGAATGTACGGCTCGCGATTGGAGACGACGATGACTTCGTCGCCAAACAATTGTTCGCGCAAGATGAGCCGCAAGGTTTCGGGTTCCCACCGAATGGTGGTGTCTTCGCGAAAGCGCCGGTCGCGATCAAGTTCGCGCACCAGCTTGCGTAGGTCGGCCACCAAAGGCTCCACCTCGGGATTGACCTGTTGCTGAAACGGACGCAACACGCCCTCGCCTCGCAACATCGCGCGCACGCCCGACAGCCAACCACGCCAACTTAAATGCGCGACGAATACGGTGATCAGCGCGATCAACACGCCCAACACGACGAACAAGCCGACGATGTACCACCGCGTTTCGTCGCTGCGCCGCCCGACGAAACTCGTGTCGTGCAACATCACCAAGCGCCCGATCGGGCGACCGGCGCTGTGCAATTCGCGCGCCGAAATATAAAGATCGCGCTTCGCGTCGCGCTTGTCTTCCGCGCGACTAATGCGCGGGCTGCAACCCAACTCGCGGATATACGTCGCCGTTTGCGCCACGGGTTGGTTGTTGATGTCGCATAGGGCGATGCCATATAGGCGCTCGTCGCGTATCGCGCGTTCGAGCAAGGTCGTAATCCTTGCGCGATCGTCCTCGAACGATAAGCCGGCAATCGGTTCTTCAAGCGTATTGGCGACGAACGCCGCGCGCGTATCGAGATCGCGATACGCCCAACCGGCCATCAATCGGTCCACCAAGGGCACGACGACCAGCGCCAGCACACCAAGCGCGATCACAAGCGGAATCACGAAGCGGAAGGAAAGTCGCATGGTTGAGGTTTTCATATCGCATCGTCCCATCGCACGGACAGTCGCATCGCGCACATGATGATGCCGACCATGCTGTAGGTTTGAGGAAAGTTGCCCCACAACTCACGTGTGCGCGTGTCGATGTCTTCCGACAACAAGCCGAAGCGGTTGCGGCAACTTAGGAGTTGTTCGAACAAGGCGCGCGCGCGGTCGCGATCGCCCATGCGCGCGAGCGCTTGAATCCACCAAAACGTGCACACCAAGAACGCCGTTTCGGGCATGCCGAAATCGTCGGCCTCGGCGTAGCGCAATAAAAAGTCGCCGCGCCTAAGTCGTTGTTCGATGGCCTCGACGGTCCCGCGAAACCGCGGATCGTTTGGCGCGAGATATTCAAGCTCGCCAATCAACAACAAGCTCGCGTCGACCGATTCACCGCCAAAGGTGGCCGCATAGCCACCGAGCTTGTCGCTCCATGCATGCGTATCGATCGCGGTGCGAATCTCGCTGGCGCGGCCCGCCCAAAATTGGGCGCGCTCTTGCAAGCCCAATTGTTTGGCGATGCGCATGAGTCGATCGCACGCGGCCCAGCACATCAAGGACGAAAAGGTATGCACCGCCTCGCGTCCGCGAAACTCCCAAATGCCCGCGTCGGGCACGTTATGCAGCGCATAGGCTTGATGGCCGAAGCGTTCGAGTTGCATGAACAATGTTTCGTCGCCAACGCGCGTCATGCGCCGATCGAAGAACGCATGCGTGACGCCCAAGATGGCCGAGCCATACACATCGTGCTGTTTTTGCACGTAAGCCAAGTTGCCCACGCGCACGGGCCCCATGCCGCGATAACCGGGCAAGCCCGAGACGTTCGATTCGTCGATGCGCGTGACGCCCGACAAGGTGTAAAGCGGTTGCAACACCGCGTCGTCCGCGTCGGCCACGATGTTTTCGATGTAGCGCAAATACCGCTCCATCGAAGCGGTCGCGCCTAAGCGATTAAGCGCATTGACGACGAAATACGCATCGCGCAACCAACAAAATCGGTAATCCCAATTGCGCTCGGTATTAGGTGCTTCGGGAATCGACGTTGTTAGCGCGGCGATGATGGCGCCCGTGTCTTCAAACGCGTTGAGTTTGAGCGTGATGGCGGCGCGTATCACCGCGTCTTGCCATTCGAATGGAATCGCCAAGTTGCGTACCCAGCGATGCCAGTAGTTCAAGGTTTCGTTGAATAGGCGTTGTCCGGCTTCGCGTGGGCTATCGGCCAACGTCTCATCGGGCCCGAGCACGAAGCTCACCGCGTCGTCGAGGATGAAGGCGCGGCGCTCGACCACGTGCGTAATTGGCGCGTCCGTCGTCAATCGTAATGAATACGACGGCACCAAGGCGCGCACGTGATGACTGCCAAAGGTCAGCGGCGGCGTTTGCGCGCCGTACTCGCAACGCGGCGCGAATTGCACCGCGATGCGCGGCCGTCCCGCGATACGGCGCACGAGACGCACGACCGACACCGGCGCGAACATGCGGCCGTGTTGATAAAAGCGCGGCGAGAAATCGATGATTTCGATCGCCGAGCCGTCGGCCGCGTGCATTTCGGTACGCAAGATAGGCGAATTGCGCAAGTACGCTTGCTCGACACGCACGCGATGATCCAAGTCGATCGCGAAACAGCCGTCCTTGCGCGTGGAGTCAAGCAGCGCGCAAAACACGGGATCCCCATCGAAACGGGGAACGCACATCCATACTAGGCGGCCATGGGTGTCGACGAGAGCGCCAACGCGTGAGTTGCCAATAACGGCGAGGTCAAGAGAAGAAGAGGTGTTTGCATCCATGCGGTTGTGAGACATGAGCCGAGGTTTGCCCAAGCTCCGTTTCTTGCGCACGTGACGTGCCAGGCCTTCGTTGGCATCCTACGTAGGCGAATTTGACGTGCGTCTAAGCCCGTCCACCTCGTCAGCTACACTCGACGCAAACATTTCTTCCTTTTTTTTCATTTCATGAACAAGTCAGGCGCGGCGAAAGCCGAAGGTCATGCGACGAATTTCATTCGCAATATCGTTGAAGGCGATCTTGAACGGGGCGCATTGGCCCGCAGGCATTGGAACGGACAGCCCGGCGATGGCGAATTCCAGGCGCAAGGCCCGTTGGACGCCGCAAAAATTCGCACGCGGTTTCCTCCCGAACCCAATGGTTATCTACACATCGGCCATGCCAAAAGCATTTGCTTGAACTTTGGGTTGGCGCGCGACTTCGGCGGGCGGTGCCATTTACGCTTCGACGACACCAACCCCGTCAAGGAAGACCAGGAATATGTCGACGGCATCTTGGACGCCGTGCAATGGCTGGGCTTTGGCTGGCGCGACGACAACGAAACCAATCTGTATCACGCGAGCGATTATTTCCCCGCGTTTTACCGATTCGCCGAGTATCTGATTCAAACCGGTCACGCCTACGTCGACGAACAAAGCGCCGAGGAGATGCGCGTCAATCGCGGCACCTTGACCGAGCCGGGGCGCGATTCGCCGTATCGCAACCGAAGCGTCGATGAAAACCTGCGCCTGTTTCACGAGATGCGCGCGGGTAAGCATCCCGAAGGCAGCATGATCTTGCGCGCCAAGATCGACATGGCCTCGCCCAACATGAATTTGCGCGATCCGGCGCTGTATCGCATTCGCTTCGCCGAGCATCATCAAACCGGCACCGAGTGGCCGATTTATCCGATGTACGACTACGCGCACGCATTGAGCGACGCGTTGGAAAACATTAGTCATTCGATTTGCACGCTTGAGTTCGAGGACCATCGGCCGTTGTACGACTGGTGCCTCGAGCGTTGCGTGCCGGTGCTGCGCGCGCCGCAATGGCAAGCCGCGCTCGAACTGGTGCGCGCCATTCGCGCCGAGGGTGAAGCGGCGCAGCTCGCATTCGCGCGGCGCGCCGCGCGGTTCCAACACAAGCTTTTCGCAAGCGATGCCGAGGCGCGGTTGCGCGCGATGATGAACGGCTGGACGGACGACGCCCCGCCCTCGCCAGCCGAACTCGATGCGTTTTTCGACGCGCTGCTTGGCACCGACGCCGAACAGTTCGCGCCATTGCTCGCGCATGCGCTCGACGAACGCAAGCCGGACCCGTTCGAGCTGCCGCATCAATACGAATTCAGCCGGCTCAAACTCACCTACGTGGTGACGAGCAAGCGCAAATTGCTCCAACTCGTGCAAGACGGCCACGTCGACGGTTGGGACGACCCGCGCATGCCAACGATCGTCGGGCTGCGCCGTCGCGGCTACACGCCCGAAAGCTTGCAGTTGCTATGCGACCGCGTGGGCGTAAGCAAGGCCGATGGTTGGATTGATTACACGATGCTCGAGCAAGCCTTGCGCGACGATTTGGAGCCCAAGGCGCCTCGCGCGATGGCGGTGCTGCGTCCGGTCAAGCTCGTCATTACCAATTGGCCCGAAGGACATACCGAGGAATGCAACGCGCCCGTGCATCCGCATCGGCCCGAACTCGGTCGTCGCCAGTTTCCAATTGGCCGCGAGTTGTGGATCGAGCGCGAGGATTTCGAGGAAACGCCGCCGAAGGGATTCTTTCGCTTGTTTCCCGGCAATATGGTGCGGCTTAAGTACGGGTACGTCGTCAAATGCACGGGTGCCGTTAAAGACGCGCAAGGCCAGATCATCGAAGTGCATGCCGAATACTTGCCAGACACGAAAAGCGGCACGCCGGGCGCCGATGGCGTCAAGGTCAAGGGCAACATCACGTGGGTCAGCGCCGCGTACGCGCAACCCGCGCTAATTCGTCTGTACGACCGTTTATTCTTGGACGAACAACCCGATGCCGGTGGCCGCGATTTTCTCGAGTTGCTCAATCCAAACGCGAAAGTCGACGTGCAAGGTTATGTGGAGCCCGGCTTGAACGTGCGCGACGCGGCGACGCATTTTCAATTCGAGCGGCATGGGTACTTCGTCGTCGACGCCACGTCCGCGCATGAATTGGTCTTCAACCGCACGGTCACGTTGAAGGATTCATGGCAACGATAGCTTCACGCACATCATGAGATTTAGGCGTGATTTCATCGGAATTAAGTAGGACTACGCGGGTCGACTCGGAAAAAACCTAGGTTTGGATGAGTTTCGCGACATCATCGGCATGACATCGCGCGTTTCATGAGGGGTCAAACCTATTCAAGTCGCCTGATGCCGAAGGTAAGGTGTGAGTTCTCTTACAGGAGCCTCCTCCATGACCGGACGCATGTCGATCCGCCTACCCGTAGAACTGGCCTTGCGGATGGAAGCCGCAGCACAAGCCGTGGGTCAAACGCCGCATGAATTCATCTTGCATGCGGTGGCGGTGCATACCGCCGTGACCGAATTGCGCGAACGCCCGTTGACCGAGCCCGAGTTGAAAATCGAGTCGAGCGACGATCCCTACGACATCGAACACATCGCGAGCCTATTGCGCTCGCGCGGGCTTGGCACGGTGATCAACCCACATCTACCGCCGTTATCCGCCCGCAAGTCGCGCACGCCGCGCCGTTGAATGGCACCGAGCGGCGCTCGTTGGACCCAAGATGAGCGTCGCGCGTGCTTTGATCGTCATGGTGGGATTGGCTTGGGTCGCGGCCGCGTCACCGTTTGATTTGCAAGGCCATCGCGGCGCGCGCGGCCTTGAGCCCGAAAACACCTTGCATGCGTTCGCGCGCGCGTTGTCGATTGGCGTGACCACGCTCGAACTCGACGTAGGCGTCACTGCGGACGACGTGCTCGTCGTCACGCATGACAGGCGGCTCAACCCGGACCATACGCGCGATGCCTGCGGTCGCGAGCCAACGCCGCCAACGCCCGCGATTCGCTCGCTCACGCTTAAGCAATTGCGGATGTACGAAGTCGGCATCGCGCGATCAGGCGGCGAGACGCGACGCGCCTTTCCGCGACAACGACAACGCGCCAACGCCCGCATTCCCACACTCGACGAGGTATTCGAGTTTGTTGGCCGCCACGATACCGACGTGCGGTTCAACATCGAAACAAAGCTATCGCCGCTTGCGCCAGACGAAACCGCATCGCCGCAAACATTCGCGCGCTTGCTTGTCGAGTCGATCCGACGGGCCGGATTGGTTCATCGAGCCAGCGTGCAATCGTTCGATTGGCGCACGCTCGCGCTCGTGCGCGCGCTGGCGCCTGACATTACCGTCGTGCACTTAAGCTCGCAGCAAAAAGGTTTCGACACGCTCGAGGCAGGCAAGCCGCATGCTTCACCGTGGACGAACGGGAACGATATCGACAACTACGAAGGCTCCGCGCCTAAGCTAGTCGCCGCGATGGGAGGCACGGTATGGGCACCCAATGCATTGGATGCAACACCGCGGCGTATTGGCGAAGCCAAAGCGCTCGGGCTTAAGGTGATCGTCTGGACGGTCAACGAGCCCGACGATATGGCGCGACTAATCGATTTAGGTGTTGACGGCCTCATCACCGACTACCCTAATCGTTTACGACGCGTGATGGCGTCGCGTGCCATGCCGTTGCCGCGCGCGGTTGCCGTGTTCCCGCTTTCAATAAATTGATTCAACGCTTTGTGGTGTTCGTATGTCTCATCATCTGATTTACATCGCCGATCCCATGTGCTCGTGGTGTTATGGCTTTGGGCCCGAACTGGCTAAATTCGAACAACTCGAACCCGAAACGCATATCGACATATTGCTTGGTGGGTTACGCGCCTACCACGACGAGCCCGCCGATCAAGCGTTCAAGGAAACAATTCGCGGCCATTGGACCAAGGTGCGAGACGTTACCGGGCTGCCGTTCAACGATGCCGCCCTCGAGCACGAGAACTTTGTTTACGACACGGAACCCGCATGCCGCGCCGTGGTGACGGTGCGCGACACCACGCCGGAACTCGCCTTGCCGTATTTCCACGCGATTCAACGCGCGTTTTACGCCGAGGGCCGCAACGTCACGCAAGACCACGTGCTGGCCGATATCGCGGCGGAAACCGGCATCGATCGCGAACGGTTTCTTGAACTCTGGCGCTCGCCAGAGATGCGTGAGCAAACCGAACATGACTTTGCCTTGGTGTCGCGTTGGGGCGTACGTGGCTTTCCGGCGATCGTTGCCGCTCATGACGATCGACTGACATTGGTCGCATCCGGCTACACGCCCGCCGACAAAGTCGTCGCCGCGTTGTCGCAGCTCGATTCGATCTCTCTTTGATTTTTCTAAACAACGAGGCAGTCGTGCCTAACACCACGTCCATCAATGTTCGCCACAACCCGCAGGCGCAACGGTTTGAAGCCATCATTGACGGACATCCTCCGTGCGTATGCGATTACCGCTTGCAGGACGGCGGAGTACTGGCGCTCGTTCACACCGAGGTGCCAGCCGCGCTGGAAGGACGCGGTATTGCAAGCGCGCTCGTGCAATCCGCGTTTGAATACGCGCAAGAAAAAAACTTAGTCGTGAGGCCGTTGTGTTCGTACGTGCGCGTTTGGGTGAAACGGCATCCACAGGTGCAAGCGTTGGTACGCAACGACTAAACCTTGTGTTTCTTACTTGCGTAAGTCAATCACCTTTACTTCGACATTGCGTTCCTCGCCGTCTCGCATGACGGTGAGGTTGACGGTGCTGCCGATGCCCGCGCGCTCGATCTCGATACCGAATGCGCTTAGGCTTTCCACTCGCTTGTTGTTCACGGCGGTTATGACGTCGCCCAACTTGCGGCGTTCAAAGTCGTAAGGCAATAGCTTCGCTTTCGCGGCTGGCGTTTTGGGTTGCACGCCTTGAATAACGACGCCAAGAATCCCGGCGCGGGCGACCGTTTCGGGCGGCATCGGCAAGATGCCAATGCCGGGCACCGGCGCGCGGCCACGACCGATAAGCGACGGCACGACACGGTTGACGAGATCCGACGGAATAGCGAATCCAATCCCCGCGGAATTTCCGGAGTTCGAGCGAATCGCCGTTGTGACGCCGATCAATCGACCAGCGCTATCAAGCAATGGGCCGCCCGAATTACCCGGGTTGATCGCCGCATCGGTTTGGATGACGCCAGCGACTTCGCGATAACCCGACGTCGGTAATTCGCGATCAAGCGCGCTCACGATGCCTTGCGTTAGGGTGCGTTGAAGACCGAAGGGATTGCCGATCGCGTAAACCGTTTGACCGACTTTCAAATCGTGCGAAGAACCAAGCGGAATGGGTTTGATCTTGTCCAACGGACGCGCGATGCGCACGACGGCAAGATCGTATTCCGGCGCCGTGCCCACCACGGCCGCGGGAATTGGGTCCCCCGACTCGAACTGCACGGCCACGGTACGCACGCCTTCAACGACGTGGTAGTTGGTCACGATATTGCCGGTGGTGTCCCATAAGAACCCGGTTCCGGCGCCTTGCGTGGGCGGCCCGGTAAAAATGCCTTCCGATTTCACGACTTCGGTTGTGATGTAAGCCACCGAAGGCGCGGCTTCCTCGAACAACTTAATGCGCGCGCGTTCGCTATCGTTCAACGGCCCGCGAGCAGTCGCCGAGCGCGGCTCCACCACAGCTTCCTTTTGCACCGAGACATGGGGCTTGCGCTGACTCCATGCGCTTGAAGTAATTGCAGCAAGCGTGATGGCAACCAGCATCAATGAAAACTTAAAACGACGAATGGCTTGCATGGATACGCAACGAAAAAATAGAACGTGAATTAACGCCAACCCGTACTTCGTGGAACTTACACCGGAACCAGGCGCGCATAATCGTGCCTTCTCGTCTCGCATCCTCAACCTTGCTCATGGACACGCTTGACGCACCGCGCATCCACATTCGTCAACGCATTGATCGGCTTCGCGACGCGATGCGCGAGCACCAGCTCGCCGCGTGGTGGGTTCCCTCGGCCGATCCTCATCTTTCCGAGTATTTGCCCGAACGCTGGCAAGGCCGGGCGTGGTTGTCGGGGTTCACCGGTTCGGTCGGCACATTAATCGTCACGCACGATTTCGCTGGCGTATGGGTGGACGCCCGCTATTGGACGCAGGCCGAGTTGCAACTGGCCGGCACGGGCATCGAGCTTATGAAGGCGGCTAGCGCGCGTAGCGCCGAGGATATCGACTGGCTTGCCACGCGCATGCAGCCCAACGACGTGGTGGGCGCCGACGGTGCGGTTCTCGGGCTGGCCACCGCGCGCGCCTTGCAAAATGCCTTGGAGGCGCGAGGGGCGCGGCTGCGAACCGACCTTGATCTACTCGATGCCACCTGGACGGATCGGCCCGCGCTACCCGCCGCCACGATTCGCGAGCACGTGGCGCGATACGCGCCGGTCGCGCGCGCGACCAAGCTTGGCCATCTGCGCGCGGCGATGCGCGAGATCGGCGCGACCCATCATTTCATCTCGACGGTCGACGACATCGCATGGCTTTTTAATTTGCGTGGCGCGGACGTGGACTACAACCCGGTCTTCATCGCCCACGCGCTGATCGAACACGATCACGCCACGTTGTTCATCGCGCCCGGCAAGGTGCCCGACGACGTGCGCAATGCATTGCTCGACGACCGCGTGGCGCTCGCTCCGTACGAGGCCGCCGCGCCGAGCTTGGCCGCGTTGCCGGCCGGCTCGGCGCTATTGATCGATCCGCGTCGCATGACATTCGCGTTTCGCCAAGCCGTAGCCGCGCAAGTTCGCGTACTTGAAAAAATCAACCCGACGGTGATCGGCAAGTCGCGCAAGACGGCCGAGGAAATCGCGCATGTACGGCGCGCGATGGAGCACGATGGCGCCGCGCTTGCGGAATTCTTCGCGTGGCTCGAGGCCGCGTTGGGGCGAGGCGAACGCATTACCGAACTCGATATCGATACGCAGGTATGCGAGGCGCGTTCACGGCAGCCTGGCTATGTATGCCCAAGTTTCGCGACGATCGCGGGATGGAACGCCAACGGCGCCATGCCGCATTACCGCGCGACGCCCGACTCGCACGCGGTGATCGAAGGCAACGGCTTGTTGTTGATCGATTCGGGCGGCCAATATGAATTCGGCACGACTGACATCACGCGCGTCGTGGGCGTTGGGGCCGTCACGCGCGATCAACAGCTTGATTTCACGCGGGTGCTCAAGGGCATGATCGCGTTATCGACCACGCGCTTTCCTCGCGGTACGCGCGCGCCGATGCTCGATGCGATCGCCCGCGCGCCAATATGGTCCGCCGGCATTGATTACGGACACGGCACCGGTCACGGCGTCGGCTATTTTTTATGCGTGCACGAAGACCCGCAGCGCATTTCACCATTCGTTTCGCCCGAGCCGGAAACGGCGATGGAGCCGGGCATGATCACCTCTAACGAACCCGGTATTTATCGGCCGGGCCGTTGGGGAATTCGCATCGAGAACTTGGTGTTGACGGTGCCCGACGACGTCACGGAATTCGGTGAATTCCTGCGGTTCGAGACGTTGACGCTATGCCCGATCGACACTCGGTGCATCGCCAAGGAATTGTTGAGCGCGCACGAGATCGATTGGCTCAACGCCTACCACGCGACCGTGCGCGAGCGACTTACGCCGCACACTCGCGGCGCCGCGCGCGATTGGCTGCATGCGCGCACGCAGCCGATTTAAAACACCTTAGGTCACCACCAACCGGTCGCGCCCCGCCATGCGCGTGCTGCGCATGGCGCCTTCGACATGGGCAACCATCGATTCCCAATCCGCGAACCGTTCGGGCCCGCTGACGACACCGATGCTGCATGACAAACGCGGCACGCCGGTTTGCCAACCGCGTTCGAGCACGGCGTATTGCACGCGCTCGGCGACACGACGCGCCGTACCCGCGCTGGCGCCTG
>DASTRU010000085.1:0-11057 GCA_035761045.1 Burkholderiaceae bacterium
TGCGTGCCGCGATCGCTCCGCATGTGCTCGGATCAGCATCGATCACCGGGCGTTACGCCTTGAATCCGCTCGTGACGGTTTAACGCCGATGCCAACGCGCGTTGTTCTCATTCGCCATGGCGAGACCGCGTGGAACCGCGAACGCCGCTTGCAAGGTCATACCGATGTTCCGTTGAACGATGTGGGTGTCGCGCAAGCCGATGCCATGGCGGCCGCGTTGGATGCATGGAACGTAACCGCGCTTGCATCGAGCGATTTAATGCGCGCACGGCAAACCGCCGACCCGATCGCGCGGCGTTTTTCGTTGAAACCGATGTACGACACCGCCTGGCGTGAACGGCATTACGGCGTCTTTGAAGGCTTAACGCTTGATGAACTGCCTCATCGCTATCCCAACGAGTATGCGCAATGGCGCGCGCGCGATATTCATGCCCCTTCGCCGCCGCAAGGCGAATACCTAAATGCCTTTCATCAACGCATTCGGCGAGCGCTCGACGCGCTTGCCATGCGTTACACGCAAGCGGTGGTGGCCGTTGTCACGCATGGCGGCGTGCTTGATTCGGTGTATCGAATCGCCACGTCCACGCCGCTCGATATTCCACGCGCATGGCCCATTCATAACGCGAGCCTGAACGTGATTGATTGGCACGCGCCCAATCATTTTTCGTTAGTGAAGTGGGGCGACATCACGCATCTCGAAAATTCGTTGGACGAATTGCGCGAACGGTCTCGCTAAGGAAAACACGTAGCAAAACATTAGGAATGCGCACCGCGTTTTACTAAGGGCCTTTCTTAATCGCTCAATGGGTCGGTCGCAGGCGCGATGAAGTGTGCGGTTTTAGTTCGAGTGCAAGAGTCAAGCTTGTTAGCCTCGCCCTCGTAAATGGTTGCACCGCCGATTTCTCGGCATTCATCGCTTGAAGCTTGAAAGGAGACCACCGTGTCTATCGCCCGCATCCTCCGCCTGCACATGTGGTGCGCTGGTGTGCTCGCGTTAGTAAGTTCCGCCGTATTCAGCGCCGAGACGGGCGTGACGGAAGACCGCATCTTGCTCGGTCAATCCGCCGCGTTCTCGGGGCCCGCCGCGCAATTGGGTATCCAACTTAATTTAGGCGCCAAGGTGTACTTCGATCACGTTAACCGCTCGGGCGGTGTGTATGGCCGACGTATCGAGCTAAAAACCTTGGACGACCGGTACGAGTCCGATCTCGCCGCCGCCAACACCAAGCAACTCATCGAGCAGGACAACGTGTTCGCCTTGTTTGGGTATGTCGGCACGCCGACGTCGAATGCCGCGTTGCCAATCTTCACGAAGGCGAAGGTGCCATTCTTCGCGCCGTTCACGGGTGCGATGAGTCTGCGCGAGCCGTTTAATCGCTACATCTTCAACATCCGCGCGAGCTATCAGGAAGAAACCGCGCGGATCATCGAGCAGCTTACGAGTACCGGCACCACGCGTATCGCCGTGTTTTATCAAAACGATGCGTACGGCAAGGCCGGACTCGATGGCACCGAAAAAGCACTGGGTTCACGTGGCTTGAAGACCATCGCGCTAGGCACGGTCGAGCGTAATTCGGTTGACGTGCGCAAGGCCGTGGAAGCGTTGGTCGCCGCGCAGCCAGACGCGGTGATGATGGTGTCGGCGTATTCGTCGGTCGCGGCCTTCGTGAAGGAAATGCGCAAGGCCGGCTATACCGGGCAATTCCATAACGTGAGCTTCGTCGGCAGCAAGGCGCTTGCCGATGCCTTGGGTAATGAGTCCGTAGGCATGGCGATTAGCCAAGTCATGCCGTTCCCGTTCTCGCCCACGGCCGCGATCGTTCGCGAGTATCAAAAGTTGATGTCGGAAGCGGGTCATACCGATTACAACTGGTCGAGCCTCGAAGGATTCGTGGCCGCGCGCGTATTCGTCGAAGGGTTGCGACGCGCGGGACGCGACCTCACGCGCGATAAGTTGATTTCCGGACTTGAATCGATCGGCCGGTTCGACGTGGGCGGCATGGACATCACGTTTTCGCCGACCAATCACAACGGCTCCAAGTTCGTCGAACTCACGATCATTAATTCGCGTGGCCGGTTTTCGCGGTGATGCCGATTTGAAGATTTGTTGACGGCTTCGGCCGGAAGCGCGAGCGGTGTCGCGTAAAATCGCGGCACCATTCACCCCCGCGTGACTGGCGATTCAGGTGGACAGACCACCAGGGAGCGCGGGGCGACTCGCACATCAGCGTGATGTGCGCGCCGATCGCCTGGGCATCCGATGGTGTATCCGCCGTTTCCCTGCCAGGAGCCGTCATGCTGTTTCGATCCAACCATACGATCGCCCAGGTCGATCCCGACCTGTGGTCCGCCATTCAATCCGAAAACCGTCGTCAGCAAGACCATATCGAGCTGATCGCGTCCGAGAACTACACCTCGCCGGCCGTCATGGAGGCGCAGGGCACGCAACTCACCAATAAATACGCCGAAGGCTATCCGGGCAAGCGCTATTACGGCGGTTGCGAGTTTGTTGACGTGGCCGAAGCCTTGGCGATCGAGCGCGTCAAGCAGTTGTTCGGCGCCGATGCCGCGAACGTGCAACCGCATTCGGGCGCGCAAGCCAACGAGGCCGTCTTCCTCGCCTTCTTGAAACCCGGCGACACGATCATGGGCATGAGCCTGGCCGAAGGCGGCCATCTCACGCACGGCATGGCGCTCAATATGAGCGGCAAATGGTTCAACGTCGTGCCGTATGGCTTGAACGCGAAGGAAGAAATCGATTACGACCGCATGGAAGCGCTCGCGCACGAGCACAAGCCAAAGTTGATCATCGCGGGCGCGTCGGCGTATTCGCTGCATATCGATTTCGAGCGTTTCGCCAAGGTGGCGAAGGCAATTGGCGCGATCTTCATGGTCGACATGGCGCATTACGCCGGGCTGATCGCGGCGGGCGTGTATCCCAACCCAGTACCGCATGCCGACGTGGTCACGTCCACCACGCACAAGAGCCTGCGTGGGCCGCGCGGCGGCATCATCCTGATGAAGTCGGAGCACGAGAAGGCCATCAACTCGGCGATTTTCCCCGGCTTGCAAGGCGGGCCGCTCATGCATGTGATCGCCGCCAAGGCGGTCGCGTTCAAGGAAGCGTTGTCGCCTGAATTCAAGACCTATCAGCAGCAAGTGGTGAAGAACGCGCAAGCGATGGCGAACACGCTCGTCGAACGTGGCCTGCGTATCGTCAGCGGCCGGACTGAATCGCACGTGATGTTGGTGGACTTGCGCGCGAAGAACATCACCGGCAAGGACGCGGAAAAAGCGCTTGGCGAAGCGCATCTCACGGTGAATAAAAACGCGATTCCGAATGATCCGGAAAAGCCGTTCGTGACCTCGGGCATTCGTTTGGGTTCGCCCGCGATGACCACGCGCGGCTTCAAGGAAGCGGACGCCGTGAAAACCGCGCACCTCATCGCCGACGTGCTCGAAGCGCCGCATGACGCTGCCAATATCGAGCGCGTGAAAGCCGGCGTGAAGCAATTGACCGACGCGCATCCGGTCTACGAATAACGCCGCGCTCAACCACCCACACGCCGCCGATGCGCTGCCCGTTTTGTTCGCACGAAGACACCGCGGTTCTCGAAACCCGGGTGGCGGACGACGGCGCGGTGATTCGGCGGCGGCGTCGTTGTCCCGCGTGCGATAAACGATTCACCACCTACGAACGCATCGAATTGCAGCTGCCCGTCGTCGTCAAGAAAGACGGCAGCCGCATGGAATATTCGCGCGACAAACTCAAGGCGAGTTTGCTGCTGGCCTTGCGTAAGCGACCGGTGAGTTCGGGCGCGGTGGATGAATCGATTACGCGCATCGAAGACAAGCTCGTGGGGCTTGCGTCGAAGGAAGTGTCGACCGAGCGCATCGGCGAGCTTGTCATGCGCGAGCTGCGCCGGCTCGACAAGATCGCCTACATCCGGTTCGCGAGCGTGTATCGCAGCTTCGAGGATGTCGAAGAATTCAAAGATGTCATTCAAGAAGTGGAGAAGTCGCGGCGCCGTTCAGGCGCTTAAAGACGCCCATCAATGTTCACCGAAGCCGATCACGCCTTCATGTCGCATGCCCTCGCGCTCGCCGCCGAAGGGTTGAATACGACGACGCCAAATCCCCGCGTCGGTTGCGTGATCGTCAAGGACGGCAACGTGATCGGCGAAGGCTTTCATCGCAAGGCGGGCGAGCCGCACGCCGAAGTGCACGCGATTCTCGCGGCGCGCGCCAAGGTCGGCAGCGCGGCGCTGGTCGGCGCGACCGCCTACGTCACGCTCGAACCATGCCAACATTTTGGCCGTACGCCGCCTTGCGTGACGGCGCTGCTGGAAGCGCGTATTTCGCGCGTGGTGGCGGCGATGGAAGATCCCAATCCCCTGGTCGCCGGACAAGGCTTGGCCGCCTTGCGCCAAGCCGGCATCGACGTGCGCTGCGGGCTGCTCGCCGCCGAAGCCGCCGAGGTCAACGCGGGTTTCATCTCGCGCATGACGCGCGGCATTCCGTGGGTGCGATTGAAGGTCGCCGCGACGCTCGATGGTGGCATCGCGTTGGCCGACGGGACATCGCAATGGATTACCGGCGAAGCCGCGCGGCGCGACGGTCACGCCTGGCGCGCGCGAGCTTGCGCCGTATTAACCGGCGCGGGCACTGTTATTGAAGACGATCCGCAACTAACGGTGCGCGCGGTGGAAACATCGCGTCAGCCAATGCGTGTGATCGTTGATAGCCGTCTTGAAGTGCCGCCCACGGCGCGCGTGTTCGATGGCACGGTGCCAACGCTGGTGTTCGTGGCCCGCGCGCCTGGCGATAAGGCCGCGCCCTTGCGCGATCGCGGTATCGAGTTCGTCGAACTGCCAAACGCCGAGGGCAAGGTGGACTTGCCCGCGATGCTGCGCGAACTGGGCCGGCGCAATATCAACGAGTTGCATATCGAAGCGGGCGGTCGTTTGAACGCGTCGCTCTTGCGCGAAGGCTGCGTCGACGAATTGCTCGCGTATTACGCGCCGCGATTGATGGGCGAGGGCGGCCGACGCATGTTCGACCTCCCCGCGCCGAAGGCGCTCGACGACATGGTGGCCTTCGATCACGTGCGTGTCGCCACTATTGGCGAGGACGGCGATTTTCGCGTGCTCGCGCGGCTCAAGCGTCGCGGCGATTAATCGAATGTTCACTGGCATCGTTCAAACCGTTGGTCGCATCGTTCAGTCCGTTCCGCTCGGCGCGGACGGTCATGGGCGGCGCCTGACCATCAAAACTTCGGACCTCGGACTTGAGCACGTGCGCGTCGGGGATTCCATCGCCATTAACGGCGCGTGCATGACGGTCACGTCCAAGACCGACACGACATTCACGATCGATGTCTCGGCCGAGTCGCTTTCCAAAACCGCGGGCTTCGACGCGCTCGGCCCCGTCAACCTCGAACGCGCGATGCGCCTGGGCGATCGGCTCGACGGCCATTTGGTAAGCGGCCATGTGGATGCGACCGGCGTCGTGCAACGGTTGATGCCGGTGGGCGAGAGCGTGGAGTTCGTCGTGCGCGCGCCGCGCGCACTGGCAAAGTATCTGGCCGTGAAAGGCTCGCTGTGCGTGCACGGTGTATCGCTTACCGTCAATCGCGTGCATGACGTCACCGACGGATGCGATGTGTCGATCAATCTGATCCCGCATACCTTGTCGGCCACCACGCTTGGCACGTTAAGCGCGGGATCGGCCGTCAATCTCGAAATCGATCTTATCGCGCGCTATTGCGAGCGCATGTTGTCCGCGCCGCGATAAACGCGTGAATCGTTGCGTCACGGCGCGCGACTACAATGCCGGGTCTTGCCGTTTTCCATCGTTCGCACGCCATTTCCGGGGTTCTTCGCCATGCTGACCGTCGTTCCGAACGACCCTTCGCCCATCACGGGCTTAGCTCCGGTGCCGGAGATCGTCGCTGAACTGCGCGCCGGGCGCATGGTCGTCATCGTCGACGACGAAGATCGCGAGAACGAAGGCGATTTGTTGATGGCGGCCGAGCACGTCACGCCCGAAGCCATCAACTTCATGGCCAAGCACGGCCGCGGTTTGATTTGCCTGACGCTCACGCGCTCGCGCTGTTTGCAACTCGGGCTTAAGCCGATGGTCGAGCAAAACCAATCGCCGCATCACACCAACTTCACCGTATCGATCGAAGCGGCCGAAGGCGTGACGACCGGTATTTCGGCGGCGGATCGCGCGCGCACGGTGCTCGCGGCGGTGGCCAAGCACGCAACGCCGGCGGACATCGTGCAACCCGGCCACATCTTTCCGCTCATGGCGGCGGAAGGGGGCGTGTTGATGCGCGCCGGTCATACCGAAGCTGGTTGTGACTTCGCCGCGCTCGCGGGATGCGAACCCGCCGCCGTGATTTGCGAAATTTTGAAGGACGACGGCGAGATGGCTCGTCTGCCGGACCTCATCACCTTCGCGCGCGAGCATGGGCTTAAGGTCGGCACGATCGCCGACTTGATTCATTACCGCTCGCATCACGAATCCTTGATTGAACGCGTGGCCGAGCGCACCGCGCAAACCGCGTGGGGGCCGATGCGCGTCATCGCCTACCGCGACACGCCAGGTGGCAACGCGCATCTCGCGCTCGTGCACGGCACGCTTGACCCGCAAGCGGAAACCTTGGTCCGCGTGCATGAACCTTTGTCCACGCTCGATTGGCTCGACCTTGACGTGACGACGCATAGCTGGTCGATCCCACGCGCGTTGGAAGCGATCACGAAAGCCGAACGCGGCGTGCTGGTCCTGCTTAATTGCGACGAAAGCGCCGACCGTTTATTCGCGCAATTCGGCGCCTTGGAACGCGCCGCCCACGGCGATACGCCGATGCCACGCGCCCGCGCGCACTTACGCACCTACGGCATCGGCGCGCAGATCCTGAAAGACCTCGGCGTCGTGCGCATGCGATTGCTCGCCAAGCCGCGCAAGATGCCTTCGATGGCCGGCTTCGATCTAAGCGTGTCGGGCTACGAAGAATGAAACAAGAACACGGAGTGTTGTCATGACCCCAGAGGACATTGATGTGGTCGAACCCGATCTCGACGGCGCGGGCTTGCGCGTTGGCATCGTGCGTTCGCGGTTCAACGAGTTGCATACCAAGGCCTTGCTGCATGCATGCTTGGCCGAGCTCGGGCAATTAGGCGTTACCGCCGACGACGTGACCTGCACCAGCGTGCCCGGCGCGCTCGAAATTCCCTTCGCCTTGCGCGCGATGGCCGAGTCGGACCAATACGACGCGCTCATCGCGCTTGGTTGCGTGGTGCGCGGCGAGACCTATCACTTTGAAGTGGTATCGAATGAATCGGCGCGTGGGGTTGGCGAGGTGGCGCTTTCCGCCGGCATTCCAATCGCCAACGCGATTTTGACGTGCGATACCGATGAACAAGCGGCCGCGCGTACGGCCGAAAAGGGCGCCGAAGCCGCGCGCGTGGCCATCGAGATGGCCAACTTCGCGCTCGAATTCGCGCCAGAGGAAGAAGATGATGAGCAATGAAGTCGACCGTGATGACGAAGCCGTTCGGGCGGGTCCGCCCAAGAGCGCGCGTCGTCGTGCGCGGGAGTTGGCCTTGCAAGGCGTGTATCAGTGGTTGTTGTCGGGCGAGGACGCGGGTGCGATCCACGCCCATATCGAAGATATTTCAAGCTTCGATAAAACCGATCGCGAGCATTTCAACGCGCTGTTGCATGGCGTGATCAACGAAGCCGTGGCGCTGCGCGCGCAGTTTCAGCCGTTTCTCGATCGGCCCGCCGCCGAGCTTTCGCCGGTCGAGCATGGCGTGCTGTTGGTGGGCTGCTATGAGTTGCAGCATCACTTGGAAGTGCCGTACCGCGTGGCGATCAACGAAGCGGTGGAGCTTGCGAAATCGTTTGGCGGCACCGATGGGTTCAAGTACGTCAACGGCGTGCTCGACAAAGTCGCCGCCCGCGTGCGCGCCACCGAATTTCAGCCGCGTCGCTCGCGTTAATTCCGTTCGGTCAAGCCAGCGTGGGCGAGTTCGAGCTTATTCGCCGCTACTTCGTGCGGGCCAACGCGCCGCGCGACGAGGTGCAATTGGGTATCGGCGACGATTGCGCCTTGCTCAACGCGGGCGGCTCGTTGGCGATCTCGACCGACATGCTCGTCGAAGGCCGGCATTTCTTTCGCGAGGTGGCGGCCGATGCGCTCGGTCATAAGGCGCTCGCCGTCAATCTTTCCGACCTCGCGGCGATGGGCGCCGAGCCGATCGCGTTCACCCTCGCGCTCGCCTTACCGCATGAGCGCGCGCAAGACGACGCGTGGTTGTCCGACTTCGCGCGCGGCCTGTTCGCGTTGGCCGATCGTCACCACTGCGCATTGATTGGTGGCGACACCACGGCGGGCCCGCTCGCCATCACCATTACCGTGTTTGGTCGGGTCGAGCCCGCCCGTGCCTTGCGTCGCGACGGCGCGCGCGCGGGGGACGATATTTGGATCTCGGGCACCTTGGGCGACGCTGCCTTGGCCTTGCGGGCGATGAATACGATTCGCTCCGGGCAGCACTGCCCGCCGTGTCATACCTTGCTCGCGCGCGTACGCCATCGGCTTGAACGGCCCGAGCCGCGCGTGGCGTTGGGGCGCGCGTTGCTCGATATCGCCACGAGCGCGATCGACCTGTCCGACGGCTTGGCCGGCGATATACGCCGCGTTCTCGAACGTAGCCGTCTTGGCGCCGAAATCGCGCTTGATCGCCTACCGATTTCCGACGATCTCGCTTCGCAAGCCCGCGCCACGGCGTGGCGTTGCGCCGTGGCGGGCGGCGACGATTACGAACTTTGCTTCACCGCCAATCCGCAACATCGAACCGCCGTGGAACATGCCGCCGCGAACGCCGACGTGCGCGTGACTCGTATCGGACGCATGGTCGACGCGCCTGGCTTGACGTGGTTGAACGCAGGCGAATCCGTGGCGTTGGACGTGCGCGGGTATGACCACTTCTCCGCCTAGAATCAACAGATGAGTTCCGTGAATCAAACAATCGCGTCGCCGGTGCGCCCAAGCGGCGCCTTCATGCTGCGACATCCCGCGCATCTGCTCGCGCTCGGATTCGGCAGCGGGCTGTCGCCCGTGGCACCCGGCACCGTGGGCACCTTGCTTGGCTGGTTGATGTTCAACGTGCTGGCGCTGCGCGTGCCGCACTTCCTCGCGCCGCCGGTGTTGCTTACCGTTATCGGCGTGTCGTTCCTGGTCGGCGTCGTGGCGTGCCATGTCACGGGGCGCGGGTTGGGCGTGCAAGACCATGGCGCCATCGTGTGGGACGAGATCGTCGCGATCTGGCTCGTGCTGGCCGTCGCGCCCACGGGATGGAGTTGGCAATGCGCGGGCGTCGTGTTGTTTCGCGTCTTCGATATCTGGAAACCCGCGCCTATTGGCCGCCTTGAGCTCCGTTTTAAAAATGGATTCGGCACGATGGCCGACGACATGGTGGCCGCGGCCTATGCGTTGCTTGTTCTGGCCATCATTCGCTCACTGACGGCTTAACACGCGACCTCGTATGCATGAACGTTTAAAAATCGCGACCGAACGCGCCAGCGAAGCACTGCTGCGTCGTGGTTGGAAAATCGCCACTGCCGAGAGCTGCACCGGCGGCATGCTCGCCATGCAGCTCACCGAGATCAGCGGCTCGTCCGTATGGTTTGAACGAGGATTCGTGACGTATTCGAACGAAGCCAAGAACGAATTGCTTGGTGTGCCGTTGGCGACCATCGAGGAGCACGGCGCGGTATCGCAAGCCGCCGCGCTTGCGATGGCGAACGGCGCGCTTGAACGAAGCCGAGCGGACGTGACGGTGGCGATTACGGGCATCGCGGGCCCGACGGGCGCGGTGCCGAATAAACCCGTTGGCACGGTGTGGTTCGCCACTGCCATGCGAGGCGAAGCGGCACGCGCGGTGCTGCGCCAGTTCAACGGTGACCGGGCCGAGATTCGTGCGCAGGCGACGGTATTCGCGCTTGATGAGATCGCTCGCTTGGCGAACGAACCGTCGGCGAATCTGGCGTAATCGAGCGAGAAGTTACTGTTGATTTATCCAGTAGTCGGTGTACTATTTGCCCGCTGCTACCGCTTGGTACCGCGTTCAACTAACACCGGGCGGTTGTCATAACTTTTGGCGCCCACGTCGCGCGCCTTTTTCTAAGGAAGCCCTTATGAACGCCTCCACCACTTCGAACGAAAAAGCCAAGGCACTTGCCGCCGCGCTCTCGCAAATCGAGAAGCAATTCGGCAAAGGCTCGGTCATGCGCATGGCCGATGGCGAGGTCGCCGACGATATTCAAGTCGTCTCCACTGGCTCGCTCGGGCTTGATATCGCGCTTGGCGTCGGCGGCTTGCCGCGCGGGCGCGTCGTTGAAATTTATGGCCCTGAATCGTCGGGCAAAACCACGCTCACGCTGCAAGTCATCGCCGAAATGCAAAAGCTCGGCGGCACCTGCGCCTTCATCGATGCCGAACACGCGCTCGATACTAGCTACGCGCAAAAGCTCGGCGTCGGTTTGTCCGATCTCCTCATTTCCCAGCCCGACACCGGCGAGCAGGCGCTTGAAATCGCCGACGCGCTCGTGCGTTCCGGGTCGGTCGATCTCATCGTGATCGACTCAGTCGCCGCGCTTACGCCCAAGGCCGAAATCGAAGGCGAGATGGGCGACTCGCTCCCCGGCTTGCAAGCGCGCTTGATGTCGCAAGCGCTGCGCAAACTCACGGGCACGATCAAGCGCACCAATTGCCTCGTGATCTTCATCAACCAAATCCGGATGAAGATCGGCGTCATGTTCGGCAACCCCGAAACCACCACCGGCGGTAACGCACTTAAGTTCTACGCCTCGGTGCGTTTGGATATTCGCCGCACGGGCAGCATCAAAAAAGGCGAGGAAGTCATCGGTAGCGAGACCAAGGTCAAAGTCGTCAAGAACAAGGTTGCGCCGCCGTTCAAGCAGGTCGTCACCGAGATCCTCTATGGCGAGGGCATCAGCCGCGAGGGCGAGCTGATCGAGATGGGCGT
>DASTRU010000086.1:0-18864 GCA_035761045.1 Burkholderiaceae bacterium
TGACAGCGGCGCGGCCGCGCGGGCGCGGGCGACGTCCTCGACGAATGGCTGAAGGCGCGTGGCGGAAATCGGCAAGTCCGCCGTGGCTTGCGCGAGCCGATCGCGCAGCACGGTCGGCTCGGGCAGGGCATCGCGGCGCGCGAGTTGGGTATGCGCGCTCGGTAGCCATCGTGCTGGCGAGTCGTAACCGGCCAAGGCGCCGCGCGCGACGAAGGCGTCCAGCCGCGCGCCTACGTGCTCGGCGGTTTCGAGCGCGGCTTCGTCGTCGGGCGCGTCGATCACGATGATGTGCCGCACATCGGGCGCGCCCAGGTCGCCCCGTAATTGCGCGTCGAGCGCTTGTTCCGCGGCGGAGACCGGACTCAAGCTCGCGAGGTCGCGCGACCACAAGCCGTCGTATCGATAGGCGATGACGGCGACCGCCGCCAGCACCAAGGCCGCCGCGATCCAACGCGTGCGCGGCGCATGCTCCACCAGCGCATCGGCGGCGCGCGCGAACCGTGGCGACGCGCGCAAGCGCAAGCGCTCCGGCGTGAGATGCGGCAACACGTAACGCGTGGCCCAGGCGGCGGCGATGAGGCCGGCGCACGAGAACAACCCAAGCTGCGCGAGTCCCGGGAAACCCGACAACAACAGCACCGCGAAGCCGCAGAGCGAAGTCATGAGCCCCAATCGCACCGTGGGCCAAAACCGCGCGAACCATGTCCGCGCATCGTCGCCACGCGACTGCACGAGGAAGTAGATGCCGTAATCGATCGCCTCGCCAATCAAGGTGATGCCAAAGCCCACCGTCAAGCCGTACACCGTGCCGAAGCCCAAGGCGACGGCGGCGATTCCCGCGACCACGCCAGTGGCGACCGGTACCGCGCCGAGAATCAGCGCCGGCACGGAGCGAAACGCGGCCAGCAAAATGACGGCCACCAGCACGCTGCCGATTACCGATAGGCGCGAAGCGTCGTTCTTGATGCGCTCGCGCGCCAGTACCGCGAACACGCCCGGGCCGGTCGCGACCAGCCGGCCGGCCGCCGTGCCAGCGGGCGCGGGCGATTCGCGCGTCACCGCGTCGAAGTGCGCGTGCAGGCGCGCGAGCGCGGCCTGTTGCGCGTCGATGTCGGAACCCGGCGCGTGCGTGGTGGCGAGTAGCAGCGCGCGTTGCCCATCGCGCGAACTCCACACGCCGTGTTGCATGCGCGGCCCCTGCTCGGCGCGGGCGGCGAAGGTGCTCGCTAGCTCGATGATCTCGCCCGTCGGGTCGCGCAGGATCACCGGCTTGATGAGCGCGCCGGCGGGCGAGCCAAGCAAGGCGATGGTGTCGTTGATCGCGGCGCGCAAGCCGTCGACGGTAAAGCGCGTCGCGTCCACGCTCGGGCTTAGCAAATAGCGGTGCTCGAACAAGCGCGCGTAACGGTCGCCCGCGCCGTCGTGCGCGCCGTTTTCCACGGCCGCGAAGGCGGTGGATTCCTCGCGACGCAACCGTTCGGCCAAGCGCGACGACCATTGCGCGCGCGTCGCCGCGTCGGCGCCCTCGAGAGCGACCAACACCAGCTTGGAGGCCGCGCCGTCGCGCAATTGCTCGACGAGCAAACGCTGCTCGGGCGTGGGGTCGCGCGGCAAGAACGCCGAGAAGTCGGACTCGAACGACGCCCGCGTAATGGCGAGCACGCCCAGCGCGATGAAGGCAGCCCACGCGACGAGCGCCATCACGCGCCCGCGCCAGGTTGGGCGCGACGAGGTTGGAAGGTTCATGGTGTCGTGATCGGCTCGATGCGCATCGACGAACGGTCGCCGTCGGCGTACAGCACGTCAATGCCGAGCACCTCGCGCCGCGCGCCGGTCACGCGCACGTGCGAAATGGTTTTGGCGAGGCGTGGGTCGGTCGGCAGCAGCGCGAGCGTCCAGCGCTCGGCCGTGCCGCTGCCACTTACCGCGAATACTCGTTCGAGCGCGCGCTGGTCGCCGAGCAAGGTGCCGCGCAGCGCGTCGATGATCGCCATCGCTTCGGGATAGGCGTCGAGATCGGCCGTGCGCACCTTGCCGCCCCGTTCGATGCGCACGCGGGTGCCGTCCACCGTCAAGGTTTCGGCGGTGGGCGTGCGAGTGCGTTTGATGAAGCGGCCAGGCGCTTCGTAACGCAACTCGCCGGCGGTTTCGAGCGGGCGGTCGAGCAAGCTCGAGGTGCGCGTTTCGACGAACCGCGCGCTGCCCGCCGTGTTGCGGCTTAACTCGCGCATGAGGCGGTCGAGATCGAACGCGGCGGGTTCGGCCGCCGTCGCGACCAGCGCGACGACGCTTGCCGCGATGCACGCTAGCAAACGCATGAACAGCTGAAGGTTAAGACGCATCGCGTGCTCGCGCGGCCGCGACGCACGCGTCCACGTCGTCGACCCAAAACGGAAAAAAGTTGAACCAGTTAAACGGCGCCTCGCGGCACAACGCGTCCAGTTTCGCGGCGTAGCGGTCCATCGCGTGATGAACCGCCGCGGCGCGTTCGCCAGGCCCGAGATGGGAAAAGTCGGCAATCGCGTCGAACCGAATCGAATAGCGATTACCGCCGAGATACACGCCGGTCATGAAGATCACCGGCCGGCGCAGCAGCGCGGCGAGCCGAAACGGTCCCACCGGCAGCTGCGCGCGCGCGCCGAGCAGGGTCACGTCGCGCATGGTTTCCTCGCCCAGCGTGCGGTCGGCCAGCACGCCCACGTAACCGCCCTCGTCGAGCCGGCGCTTGAGCGCGAGCATGGATTCGAGCCGGCCAAGCGGCAGGATGTCCTCGCACACGCGCGGGTTGATCGCGGCGAGCACCTCGTTGGTCTTGCGCGCGTTGTCTTCGTACATGACGACGCTGACCCGCATGCCGCTGCGCATGCGGCCAATCGCGCGCACCGCCTCGAAGCTGCCGAAGTGCGCGCCGAACAAGAGCGCGCCTTGCGGAGCGTGTTCAATGGCCGTCGCCGCGCCTTGCACGTCAAGCTCGAACAGGTCGGCGCGATCGTTCAAGAAAAACACCCGATCGAGAATCGTGGCGGCAAACGTATGGAAATGGCGCATCGAATCGCGCCAGGTGGCGCGGCGGCCCAATGCGCGCGTGAGATATCGCCGCGACGCCCGCCGCGCGCGAGGCGCGAACAACGTGAAGTAAAGCGTGATGGGCAGCAGCACGAGCCGCGCGGCGCGGCGCCCGAGCTTGAGCGCGATCCACACGATCACGCGCAAGGCGAGCATCGTGCTGCGCTCTGGCGTCGCCGCCCAGGGTTGCGCTTCGGCGGGAGGCGGCGGATGCACGGCGCTCATGCCTCGTGCTCGCGCGTCGGCGTCGGCGTGGCGACCGCGAACGCGCCGTTGGCAGCCACGCCGCCGTCCACGTGAATCTCAAAACGCCATTGCGCGCCGGATTCACGCAAGCTGATATCAAGCGTCGCGCCTGGCCCAACGGGCCGCAGGAACTTGGCCGATGCGAGTGTCCAGCGCTCGATCGCTCGACCGTGCGCGCGCTCCGCCACGCGAACCACCGCGTCTAACAACACCACGCCGGGCACGATCGGCCGACCTGGGAAATGTCCGGCCAACGCGGGGTGATCGACCGGCACCGTGAGGCGTTCATGGTGCACGGCGGGTTGGGGCGCCGCCGTGGGTTGCGGCGTGGCGAGCAAGGCGGCCAATGCCTCGCGCGGCAGTTTTCCCGTGGCGCCGCGCGGCAATGCGTCGAGCATGACGATGCGCCTGGGAATGAACACGTCGTCCACGCGACGGCGCAGTTCGCTTGCGATTCGTTGCGCGGTTAAGTCCGGCGCGACGACGAAGGCCACCGGCCGCACGATGCCCGAGCCGTCGTCGTCGGGCATGAAGAACACGCCGTCGCGCACGCCGGCGATCGTGTTGAGTTGATGGTTTAAATGCGCGAGCGAGGTGCGCTTGCCCGCGATGTTGATCATGTCTTGCGAGCGGCCCACGAGTCGAAACCGTTCGGGCGTTTCGCACTCAAGCAAATCGCCGAGCGCGACGGGCGTTCCCACGTGCCCGCCCGATGCCTCGAACATGCCGTCGTCGCGAGCGCCGACGCGTATGCCGCGCAATGTCGTCCAGCCATCGGTGCGGGTCGTGCGGCGCGTGGCGAGCTGGCCCGCCTCGGTGCAGCCGTAAATCTCCGTCAACGGCGCGTTAAAGCGTTGCTCCGCCTCGCGCGCGAGTTCGAGCGCGAGTGGCGCGGTCGCGCACAGCAGGCCGTCCACCGGCGGGAGATCGAGCTGCGCGTCAAGCAAGGTGCGCAGATGAAACGGCGTCGTGACGAGCATGCGCGGTCGCGGCAGGGCGGCTAGCGCGTCCACGATATCGGCGGGATAAAACGGCCGCGACGCGGTCAGCGCCGCCGCGCCGCGCCAAGCGATCAACACCGTGGATTCAAATCCGTACATATGTTGTGGCGGCACGGTGCCCACCACCGCCCAGCGCGCGCCATTCCCATTCGTGAGGCCAAGGCGCTCGGCCGCCGCGCTTGCGTTGTGGACGAGCGAGCCCCAGGTTTTGGGATGCGCGCGCGGCACGCCGGTGGAGCCCGAGGTGAATACATAGGCCGCCACTTGCTCGGCGTCGATCGTGGGGACGGCGAGGCCGTCGGGCTTGTCGTGCGCCGAGCCGTCTAACGTGTGCGGGTAATGCTCGGTCGGCAGCGCGATTTGCGTCGGCGCGTCGATCAGCGCATACGCATCGGGAAACGCCGCGCGCAGTCGTTCGACCATGTCGGGCGTGTGGTTGGGTGGCAGCAAACTAATCTGCCCACGCACGATGGCCGCACCAAGCCCAACGGCGAACCGATAACGATCGACGCAGACGTTCAGCACATGGCCGCGCGCGGGCAACCGTTCGGCCAGCGCGAGCACATCGGCCACGAACGCGCGCCCCGTGACGGCGCGCGTGCCACGCCACGCCAAGGTGGCGTCAAGCGCGTCGGACTCGAGCAGGGCGATGCGATTCATGCGGCGCCTTTCCCGTCCTTCTCGCCACGGTTGCGGGCGCTAAAGGCGGCCAGGCTTTGCATGATCGTGGCGTGTTCGAAGTCGGGATGCAGGTAGTGACGCAAGGCGTATTCGGCCAGGAACATCGCCGTCACGCATACGGGCGTCAGCAAATTCGCGAAGGTGGACCACACCGCGAAATCGGCCCAGGCAAACAAGAGGAACGATGCCGTGACCATGGCTGCGAAAAACACCGTCCACCCCACGGTGGTGGCGCGGGTATAGGACTGCATGGCGGGAGGTAATGGGCCATGCACGCGAGTAGCGATCGCGGTGATCAACGGGGTGCGCCCCGGCAGTAGCGTGCGGCCGAACAACGTGCCGAACAAGGCGAGCAAGCCGGCGTGTTGCGCAAGCCATAGCGAGCGCGCCGGGTTCGCCGCCGCATGCACCAGTCCGCCAAGCACCAGGCCAAGCACGCCGACGGCCAACATCACCCACGCGCGCTGACCTCGCGGCGTGCTCGCGACCACCCAACACGCCGCGATCGCAAGCGAAGCCAGGCTAAAGACGAGTGACAGACGCGACAGCGCGGCCAGGTGCGAGGCGAGTGCCCAACCGACCACCACGGCCACGCCAATGGCGGCTTCCCAGCGATGCGTGGACATAACGGGCGAGCTTACTTGGTGCGACGCTGAGCGATATGCGCCGCGAGGCTACGCAAGGAGCGAAAAATCTTGACGTTGTCTTCGTCGTCGGAACGCAGTTGAAAGCCGTAGCGTTTGGAGACGACGAGCGCGATTTCGAGAATGTCGATCGAATCCAAGCCAAGACCTTCGCCGTACAAAGGCGCCTCGGGCGCGACATCGGCGGGCGCGACTTCAAGGTTGAGCGACGAGACGATCAACTCGGCGACTTCTCGTTCGAGCGCCGTGTCGACGGGCGTCGACGCCGGATCTTCGTGACCGGCCGCGGAATGGGATACCGGCATTTGCATGAAACTTAATCTCCACCAGTGCCGGGCGCTAACGGACGCCTGAAAACAGTACCGGTCGCACGACGTAAAGCCGCGATTTTATGCGCGCGGCGAAGCCCGTTCCAAACTTAAAGCCGGCCGGGATATCGCGAGGGTGGATTTAGTCACCGCGGCGCGCGATTTGGCGAAATCAATACGCGTGGCTTAAGTCGGCGGCGCTTAAGGCCAGCTCGATCGTTTCCTTGAGTTGATGTTGTTCGCGCGCGGAGTGCTCGCGCAGCGATTCGACTTCGCGATGCAAGATGGCCGCTTCGTGCTCGCGCCCAAGCGAACGCAAAAATTCCACGCGCGCTTCCCGGGCGCCGAGCCGCAGCACGTAGGCGCTGCTCATATCGGCCACGCGCAAGGCTTCCTTGGACGCCGTCTCGGCGCGGTCTAGCCGACTTAGAACGACTAGGGAGCGCGCGAGGCATACATATCCCCACACGGTTTCTTCCCAAGACCGCACGCCAATCGCATTGGGTAGCGCGCAATTCAACGCCTCCACCGCGGCGTGATGCCGTTGCGCGGCCGCCTCGATCATGCCGCGCACCACGCGGGCTTGCACCATGCCCCAGCCAGTGTCGTGCCGTTCGGCGAAACGTTCGGCGGCTTCGATCTCGCGTTCGGCGGCTTCGAGTTGCTTAGGCGTGGTGAGCGTGCCGCGACGCAAGCGCTCGACCGTCAGGCCCACCAAGTGGTGCAGCACGGCGGTTTGCGACAGCTCGTCGTCAAGATCGCGCGCGTATTTGCTGGCTTTCATGTAGGCCGAATAACTCGGCGCGTCGTTGCCATGGCTGCGGTGACACGCGCCTACTGCCATCCATGCGTGATACAGCGCGCGGTCGTCGTCCGTGGCTTGCGCGCAGGCCAGCGCGCGTTCGGCCACGCGCTCGGCCGCGTCGAGCACGCCGAGCCGGCACAAGATCAACGACAGCAAACCGTCGATGCGCGCGAGCAAGATCGGTTGGTCGATCGCCGCGGCACGCGCGGCCTTGATTTCCTCCAGGCCATCGAGCACCCGCCGCGAAAGGTAAGCGATATAGCCGCGCGCGAAGGCGAGCTCGGCATCGAGTGCATGCAGCGCGTCGCATTCAATTCGGTACGCCGCGCGCGCTAGCAATTCGTTGGCTGGCTCGAATCGGTGCATGCGCGCGTTCAGCGTGGCGCGCTCGATCGTCAGCCGCGCGATATCGGCGGGAAAGCGCGCGATGGCGATCGCGCGTTCATTTGCATTGAGTAAACGGTCACCGAGCATGTGTCGACCTCAAAAACCCACGGCTTGGCTATCGCGGCGCGCATCGCTTGCGCCAACGTAACCATCGACGGCGGGATCACCTAAACGCCAAATAAATTGCCCCGAACCAAAGTCCATATAGCTGTCGTTCGCATGAACGACGCGATGGCCGCGAGATTGCAATTCCCGAACCACCTCGCGTGGCAACGTGGCTTCGGTTTCAATCGATACATCGCTATTCCATTTCCAACGCGGCGCGTCGCACGCGGCTTGCGGTTGTTGGCGCGCGATCAGCATGCGCGCCAACGCTTGCACTTGGCCTTGCGGCTGCATGTTCGCGCCCATCACGCCAAACGCCATTTGCGGCACGCGCTTGCCGTCATGCACGCGCGTAAGAAAGCCAGGAATGATGGTGTGAAACGGACGGTGATGTGGCCGCACGACATTAGGATGCATCGCATCGAGCGCGAACGCATGCCCCCGATTGTGTAGGGACACACCCGTACCCGGCACCACGATGCCCGAGCCAAATCCCATGTAGTTGGATTGGATCAAGCTCACCATCATTCCGCTCGCATCGGCGGCGGCTAAGTAAATCGTGCCGCCGCGCGGTGGCGTGCCCGCGTGAAAATCTTGAGCGCGTTGAAGATCGACCAGCTTGGCCCGCTCGGCGAGGTAGGCGTCGTCGAGCATATGCGCGTGCGTGATTCGCATGCCACGCGGATCGGCGACGTGCGCATAGGTGTCGGCAAACCCCAACTTCATCGCTTCGATCAACAGGTGATGCCAATCGGCACTATCCAACGCGGCGTCGGCGATCGGTAAGTGTTCAAGAATGCCAAGCGCGATGAGCGTGGCGATGCCTTGCCCATTCGGCGGGATTTGATGAACCGTGTGCCCCGCGAAGTCGCGCGAGATTGGTCGCACCCATTGCGCGCCGATATCGGCGGGTTTGCTCGAGGCTTCCCAATACGCGGCGAGGTCCGCTTGCGTTAGCGCGCCGCCATGCTCGCGTGCATGGCGCGCGATGGCCGCGCCGATCTCGCCCACGTAAAACGCGGCGCCGTGGCTTTCGGCTATGGCTTTCAACGTTCGCGCCGCGCCTTGCAATACAAAGTGTTCGCCAATTTCGGGCGCGCGACCGCGCGGCAAGAAGTGTTCGGCGAATCCTGGTTGCGATTGCAAGACGGGTTGCGCGGCCACCCATTTGGCATGCACGACCGGCGAAACCGCGAAACCACGCTCGGCGTACTCGATCGCGGGCGCGAGCACATCGCTAAACGAAAGCTTTCCAAAGCGCGTATGCAGCGCGACCCAACCGGCCACCGCGCCCGGCACCGTCACCGTGTCCCAACCACGAACGGGGCGTTGCGCGGGAAGATCGCCGCCGTACTTACGTTGAAAGTAATCGAGCGACCAAGCCGCCGGCGCGATGCCGCTTGAATTCAATCCATGCAACTCGCCGTCGGGCCCGGACCGTGGGTCCCATACCAACGCGAAGTTGTCGGAACCAAGACCATTGGAGCATGGCTCCGTCAATGTGATGACCGCCGCCGCCGCGATCGCCGCGTCCGCCGCATTGCCGCCGCGCGCCAACATCCGCAAACCCGCCTGCGCCGCCAACGGTTGCGAGGTGGACACCATGTTGCGCGCGAAGGTGGGCGCGCGAGTACTTAGGTAGGGATTCGTCCATACGAAGGACATGAAGGACTCGCTGGCAGTAAGGCGAGCCGGATTGTAGGCGAGGGTCGCGACTAAACAGTTGTTTTTTACGACTTGTTGAACTCAAGATCAAAGCGCTAGTGCGGTTCCTAAGTTTCTTTAGGAATTTTTATTCGTATCAGGCGCGGGCAGTAAGTCGGCCACCAAGACATGGCCCCTATCGAGCGCGATATCTCGCGCCGTGCAACCCATGTGATCTTTTAATTGCGCGTTCGCGCCGAGCATGATTAGTTTTTGCACGACGGCCACGTGACCATGTTGCGCGGCCCGATGCAAAGCCGTCATGCCGAGGTGATCGGTGGCGTCTTTATCAACGCCTAAGGCGACAAGCCCTTCCACGGTCGCAACGTGTCCGTGAATGGCCGCGTGATGCACCATGGTTTGCCGAAGCCAATCGTGAATATTGGGTGGCGCGCCTAACTCGATGAGGACTTTAAGTATGTCGATATGTCCGCGGCCCGCGGCTTCGATCAACGCGGTGTAGGGCAAATCGATACAAGCGCCTAATTCAATGAGCGCGTTGAACGCGGCCACATGGCCTTTCTCAACGGCGCAACACAGCGGTGATCTATCCAACGCATTCACCGCGTCGATGTCGGCTCCGCACGCCGCGAGGGTTTTGATGGCCTCGGCGTCGCCCACGTGTGCCGCATAGTGCAAGGGCGTGGAACTAAGTTCATTAGGCGCGTTTTCATCCGCGCCCAGCGCGAGAAGCTGGTGAATAGCCGCCATGTTTTTTCGTTGCACGGCCCGATGCAATGCGGTTTGCTCGTTGATGTCCGTCGCGTCGATATATGCGCCATGTGCGACGAGAGGAGCGATCAGTTCCACGGCGTCGGTATCCACCGCCTTATGCAACGCGCTCGTGCCGTCCACCGCGTGTGCATTGGCGTTCGCGCCGGCTTTCAATAGCGCGAGCACGGCGGCGTTATTACGCTGTTCCAGCGCCGCGAATAAAGGCGTATGACCGTTCGCGTTTTGCCCGTCGAGCGAGTAATGGTTGATACGACTAAGCTGCGTGAAGCGCTCGGCAAGCCCAATCGGACGCGCATTAGGAATAAGAGCCTCATCGTCGCCGGCCTCGTGTCCAAAACGCGCTAGGTAGTGTGTCCAACGATCGTGAAGGTGGTCCGCTTCCCGGGGTAATGGAAGGTCTAGCACCTCGGCTTCGGCAAGCCGCACCGCGCCTAAAAAAGCATCGCGGTTCAACCCCTCGATAAACAAGTAATCGATCACGCTGGCAAAGGTCGAAGACGGTCGGCCGCGAACGGTTTCAATAAACGCGCGTATGTTGTCGTGTTCTTCAAGGCCGCCGGATAGGTTGTTGGCGTTGTCTGCGTTAAGCGGTATGCCGAGTCGAACCAATTCATCGAGCATTAAGCGTCGCGCGGCGTCACTTTCGTTCGCCGTATGAAACGCGAAAGCGCCAGCATTCGAGTAATGATTCACCAGGTTCATCACGATTTTTTATTAGTTGAAAGAGTTGCTAGCGATGTTTGTTCTTGGTTTTAGCCATTACAACCTTTGCGCGCCACGAGACGTGCTCGAACAATTACGCGCGTTTTATTGCGATGTGATTGGCTTGAAGGTGGGCCCTCGTCCTTCGTTCGATCGGCCGGTTTACTGGCTTTATATCGGCGAGCACGATGTGTTGCATTTGATCGAAGCCCGCATCGACGATGTTCGATCGTTAAACGTAAATACCACGTTCGATCATGTCGCGTTCAATTGCGTCAATCGTGCGGCGGTGGAGCGCATGTTGATCGATCGTGGCATTGCTTATCGCGTCGCGCATGTACCTGGACGCTCGCAAATTCAATTGTTCCTGCGCGATCCGGCCGGTAATGGCGTGGAGCTAAGTTTTACGCAGTCGGATGCTAAAAATTTCTTAAGCAATTAGACGCATATGCAAATACATATTTGATCAAAGAATTTTCGTGGAAGGAGTGAATCATCAAGTACTTGATGAATTTGTCTACACATTAAGCGAATGCTAAATGCAGCAAACCTTGCCCGTCTTTCCCTAACGACTCATTACCCACCTCAGTATCAAGCTCCGGCCATGCCATCGACCGATGCGCGTACCGATCATTCGGTGACCGCATCGTTTAGTTCATTCATCGGCAAGCGCAGTTTGCTGGTTGGCCCCGATCGACTACCCGCGCAAATTAGTTGGGAGGCCGCGCCGAGTCGAAAGATCAATGTGCTGCCTCGCCTGTTCGAAGCGCCGCTTGAACAGCAGCATGCTTACCTTTGCGCTATTAACGAGGTGTTCTCGCCAAACCACGGCGTAACCGATGTGGTCGCCGCACGCATCGGACTAAACATGCAATCGACCACGCTGGGCTCGAGCGCCTACGAAGGCAATGTTGGGTTTGGTGCCCAAACGTTCACGTCGCCCGTCACGCCGCCCGCATCCCCAAGGGGTTGGCGCCGCGAGCCGTCCGCCGATGCGCTTTCAACGCTTCCCGATACAGCGGAACCCTCACGGCAACGAACGTCCTGGCCGGCGCTTGCCAAGCTACTGAATCTGTACGCGGCGATACGTGGATTGGTGTTGCAACAAGACGCGGTCGTATGGCACATGCCCGCACGACACGCGAACGCGCAACAACACAACGCGGTCGAGATCGAAGCCGTGCACGGCGATGATTTTTCGTTGGAGCATATTCAGTCGTTGTACGACGAAATCTCGAAGAACGCGGGGCATCACGAATGGGCTCCCGCGCACGATGGATCGAACAAACTCAAAATCATTAACTTTCGGTCCGACCAATCGAATATTGAATTTCAGTCGGCGGTGAAGGATGCGTTGTTAACGATGGAACAAGTCAATCCAGCGTTTCCAGCAAGCTACGTGCATACCTTCAAGGTCATCGGCGAGCTGGTAGGTACCGATTGGATAAACGACGGCGGGCAAACGTACCGCGATCTCATTCACGAGCATTCCACTCGCGATCTTCGCGAGTGGATTCACTACGACTTAGCCCCGCAAATACAAACGATTAACGACGAGTTCAGCATGCGTTTTCATTGGGGGCCGTCTGGAAATCTTCATGAAGTCACGCGTCCTTTAGTCGTTGCGTCTTAGTCGGCGTCTTGGAACGCTTCCTCGCGCTTGGCTTTTACTACTGGCAGCAAGACGATCACGATCAACGCCGCGGCCATCAACAACAAGGTGAGCGAAAGCGGCCGCGTGATGAAGGTGTTCCATTCGCCTCGACTAAGCAACAGCGCGCGGCGCAAGTTTTCTTCCATGAGCGGACCCAGCACGAAGCCGAGCAATAGCGGCGCGGCCTCGCAACGCAATTTAGCGAAGACATAGCCCGCGATGCCGAACAGAATCGTCAACATCACATCGAACACATTGTTGTTTAGCGAATACACGCCGATCGAGCAGAACAACAAGATGGCCGGATACAACAAGCGGTAAGGCACGGTAAGTAGCTTGATCCATAGGCCGATCATCGGCAGGTTCAACACCACGAGCATAAAATTGCCGATCCACATCGACGCGATAAGCCCCCAGAACAAGGCCGGGTTGCTTGTCATGACTTGCGGACCCGGTTGAATGTTGTGGATCGTCATCGCGCCCACCATCAAGGCCATGACGGCGTTGGGCGGAATGCCCAGCGTCAACATCGGAATGAACGAGGTTTGCGCCCCCGCGTTATTGGCCGACTCGGGTGCGGCCACGCCGCGAATGTCGCCCTTGCCAAACTTGGAACCGTCCTTGGCGAGTTTTTTCTCCAAGGTGTACGAGGCAAACGAGGCGAGCAACGCACCGCCACCCGGCAAGATGCCTAAAAACGAACCGAGCGCGGTGCCGCGCAGTACGGCCGGCGTTGCTTTCTTGAAGTCGTCCTTCGTCGGCCATAAATGCGACACCTTGTCGGTGAAGGTTTCGCGATGTTCCTTGTGTTCAAGGTTGGTGATGATCTCGGCGAAGCCGAATAAACCCATCGCGACGATGGCAAACCCAATGCCGTCGGACAGCTCGGGAATATCGAAGGTATAACGCGGAAGCCCCGAATTCACATCGGTGCCGATGAGGCCGAGGATCAAGCCGAGCACGATCATCGCAAGCGCCTTGGGCAGCGAGCCCGAGGCCAGCACCACGGCGCCAACCAATCCCAACACCATCAAGGAAAAATACTCGGCTGGCCCGAATTTGAACGCGATTTCGGCCAGCGGCGGCGCGAACGCGGCGAGGATCAACGTCGCCACCGTGCCCGCGAAGAACGAGCCCAATGCCGCCGTGGCCAAGGCCGGACCCGCGCGACCTTGACGCGCCATTTGATAGCCGTCGATCGCCGTGACCACCGAGCTTGATTCACCCGGTAGGTTGACCAAGATCGCGGTGGTCGAGCCGCCGTATTGCGCGCCGTAATAAATGCCCGCGAGCATGATGAGCGCGGCGATCGGCGGCAGCACGTAGGTGATGGGCAACAACATCGCGATCGTCGCGATGGGCCCGATGCCGGGCAGCACGCCAATCAAGGTGCCAAGCAGCACGCCGACGAAGCAGTAAAAAAGATTTTGAAAGGTGAGGGCGGTCGCGAATCCGAGTTGCAGGTTGGCGAGTAAGTCCATGGCGTTGTCCCTTCCTCAACCAAACAAAAACGGTGGCCACACCGGAAATTGCAACTTAAGCCCGTACACGAACACGCCAAGGCTTAGGAGCAAGAGCAGCACCCATGAAATCAAGGTGCTCTTCCACGAAAACTCATGGCTTGCGATCGACGAGATGAAGATCAACGCAAACGTCGCGACCACCAGCCCGGCCGGCTGCAACAGCAGCCCAAAAGCCGCGATGCCCGCGAGCACCCAAAACAATTCGCGGCTTGCGAAGAACGCCAGCACCAGCATGACGACGACGGGAATATCAAGCCCCGTGTAACCGCGCTTGCCTAAGGTGCCTAATAAAACCCAGAACGCGGCGATCGCGATCAAGGTCATCAACACATTGCGCAAGGGAAACGGCGCGTCGTGTCCCTCGGGCGTTTTTTGCACGATGGCCTGCGCGCCGATGATCACGCCCAGCAACGCCAACACACCGCCGAGCAAGCGCGGGAAATACCCCGGACCCATGCGTGCGGCGGTGCCCGGGTTGTAGTCACCCGCGAGCCACATGACGGCCGCTCCGATCACGATAAAGGTAAGCCCCGAGACGAAATCGGGCACGCTCTTGATTCTTAATGGCATGGCTCTCCTCTTATTGCGTCGTAACTCGATGGCGAGGGCGTATTGATTCTACGCAGCGTGTTACGAGCCGCAACGGAATTAATGCGTGGCTCTAAGCAAAAGTGTTAGATGAACGTTGCATTGATGAGATCGATGCGATCGGTGCATACGGCGTCCACGCCCCAAGCAAATAAAAGCCGCGCGCGCTCGGGATCGTTGACCGTGTAGACCATAAGCGGAACGCCCCGCGAACGCACTTCGCTTACGAGATCGCGATTCAATTCGCGATGACAAGCGTGCAAGGCGAGCGCGTTCACGTTTTTCATTTGGTCGAACCAATCGTTAGGAATTTTCGTGACGAGTAAGCCGCGCGGCACGGCCTCGCACGTGGCGCGCGCACCGGCTAGGGCGTCCATCGAAAACGAACTGAATTCAGGCAGTGCCGGATCAAGCCCGCCCGATGCTTGCTCGATCTCGCGCGCGAATACTTCGCGCACCAACTTGCCGACGACACGGCCAGTTTCATGCGCCATGTCGTCGCTCGACGGTTTGATCTCGATGTTCATCCAAAGACCATGCGCGCGGCAAAAGTCGATCGCATCGCGCAACGAAGGCACGATATCGTTGGCGAACTCGGCGGAAAACCATCGGCCCGCGTCGCGTTGTTTGAGTTCGCTAAACAAGGTTTGCGCGACTAAACCCTTACCCGCGATGGTGCGACCGAAGTGTGGGTCGTGCATCAACACCGGCACGCCATCGCGCGTCAGCATCACGTCGAACTCGACCGCGCGATGGCCATGCGCACGGCCCGTGCGTAACGCGGCCAACGTGTTTTCGGGCGCGAGCGTGCCGCCGCCGCGATGGGCGAGGATGCGGGGGTAGGGCCAAAGGGGAGTCGAGCTCATGAGACAAGAGTTCATTAAAGCGGCGTTATCGAATTCGCTAAAGACAATCGTGATTAGTCAATCCCTAAAAATCCCGGTCGATTTCGTAAGCACCAGTTTCTACACTTTTCGCGCAACAACAACGCACTCTCTCACTATTCGAGCGACGCTTGTCCGCTACCGATCTCACTCAACCTTATTTCCTTTATTGGGGTAAGGCACGTCCATCGCTCGACGACAAGCATGAATACCACTTGCTTCCGTATCACTGTCTCGATGTCGCGGCGGTGGGCATGGAGTATCTACGCCGCGCTCCTGCCTTTTGCCGCAGATTGATGCAGGTGTTCAACACCACCGACGTCGAGGCGGTGGTTTCTTGGGCAGGCTTCGCGGTGGCCTTGCACGACATTGGAAAGTTTTCCGAATCGTTCCAAGCGGTAAGGCAAGACGTTTTTCTTAAGCTGCGCTCGCGTGCTTCCGAACGTCACGGGCGTGTGCGTCACGACACGCTCGGAATGGCGATTTGGAATAGCCATTTGCTGGATCTCGCTATCGAGCGGTCATGGTTCGGGCCGAATTGCGAGAACCACGAACAAGCAATTGGTTCTTGGATGCGTTCAGTGACGGGCCATCATGGTCAGCCGCCGAACGAAATCGCGTCCGTGCAATGCAATCAGCACTTTCACGCGGAGCACGACTTAGCCGCGATTTGCGCCTTCGTGCAAGACGCGCGTTCGATATTGCTAACGCCCGCAGCCGAAGCTCTTTTGGCGACTACGGACGCCGAATGGTTTGAAGTCAACAGCAAGCGGTTTTCTTGGTGGATCGCTGGATGGGCGGTGTTTGCCGATTGGCTCGGTTCAAGCACCGATTACTTCAAATACGAAGCGGGACACGTTCCCTTGGAAAAGTATTGGGCGCGTGCGAGAGCGGCTGCCCAACAAGCGCTTGATGAAGTCGGCGTATTACCGGTATCGAATCGATCGGCATTAAGCATTCACGCATTGTTTCCGTCGATCGCCGTGGCCTCGCCGCTGCAAGCGTGGGCGGCCGATGTTCCACTAGCGTTATCGCCACAAATTCATCTTCTTGAAGACACTACGGGCGCGGGCAAGACCGAGGCGGCCGTCATGTTGGCGCAGCGATTAATCGCCGACGGATTGGCCGACGGTTTTTATATCGGCTTGCCCACCATGGCCACGGCCAATGCTATGTATGGCCGGATTGCGCAGGTCTACGGCAGGTTTCTTGGCGACGAAGCAAGCCTTGTATTAGCTAATGGACAAAGCGCGCTCGTCGAAGCGTTTGCCGCGTCCATCATGCGTTCTGGAAAATCCGACGCGGGTTCTGGTCAGCTTGATGACACCGCCACGGCGCGATGCACGGCGTGGCTAGCGGACCATCACAAGCGCGCGTTGCTCGCACCAGCGGGAGTGGGCACCGTCGATCAAGCGATGCTGTCCGTGTTGCATAGCCGCCATCAATCACTCAGGTTGCTTGGCCTGTTTCGCAAGGTACTCATCATCGACGAGGTGCACGCCTGCGATGCCTATATGCTCGGCGTGCTCAAAGTTCTGCTTGAGTTTCACGCCTACGCGGGCGGTAGCGCCATCTTGTTATCGGCGACATTGCCGCTACGCATGAAGCGCGAATTGCTCCAAGCGTTCGCGCGCGGTTGCGAGATTCGCGGCGCGCCTGAAGTTGACGGCACCGCCTATCCGCTCGCGACTTCATGGGCCTCCGCCACGCCTGAGCGAATCGATGAACATCCCGTTGCGACACGCCACGATGTGATTCGCTCATTACGCCTAAATGCTATGTACGACGAACGGCAAGTCGTGCAAACCATCTTGGCCCGTCTTAACGAAGGGCGCTGCGTATGCTGGATGCGCAATACGGTGGGTGATGCGCTCGCGGCGTACGAGCTTCTTAGCCAGCAATGGCCCACTGACAAAATCACTTTGTTTCACGCGCGCTTCGCCTTGCGCGACCGATTGGATATTGAAAAACGCATCCTTCACGCGTTCGGGCGAGACAGCGGACCCGAGCAACGCCGAGGACAACTCGTCATCGCCACGCAAGTGGTTGAACAAAGTTTGGATGCCGACTGGGACGTGGTCGTCACCGATCTCGCTCCTATCGATCGCTTGATCCAACGCGCCGGCCGGCTGCAACGGCACGCGCGAGACACGCAAGGCGCGAGGTTGACCCAACCCAATGCGCGCGATGAACGCGGCGAACCATGCCTTCACGTGTTCATGCCCGAATGGGCTGAAACACCAGCCGTTGATTGGTTTAAAAAAGTTTTTCCTAAAGCCGCCCATGTCTATCCGCATCACGGGCAGTGCTGGAAGACGGCACGGCTCGTTCGTGAAGAACGATGGTCCATGCCCGGCGATGCTCGCCGTCTCATCGAAAACGTATTCGGCACGGACCATGACATTCCCGAGGCGCTGCAAAAGAACGCCGACAGTAACGAGGGCAAGGCATACGGTGACGCCGCTCAAGCGCAACAAAACAGTTTGAAGCTGTGCGAGGGGTATGTGTCTCAAGGCTTTGATTGGTGGAACGACGCGGTTACGCCTTCGCGCAATGGCGAAGCCACGTCGAACGTCGTGCTCGCGCGATGGCGCGGCGATGCATTGGAGCCGTGGGCCGCGCACGAGGAGTTGCGTCATGCGTGGGCGTATAGCGCGGTAAGAGTTCCCGAACGGTTAATCGCCCAATCGGTCGAGCCTGTTGAGCCGAACCGGCGCGCGGCATGGGAACAAGCCATCGCCAGCCTGCCGGGGCAGGGCCGCTTTAGCGTGTTGATGGCTTTGGACGAGCGTGATGAACGATGGGTTGGTGAGGCGAAGGGGCGGGCGGGGAGGGACTTAGAAACCTGGACTTGGATGTACGACAAAGGTCGCGGTCTTCTTCGGGTCGATAAAACAAACCAAAAGGATTGACATGTCGCTCCTAAGCGAAGCTTGGCTTCCCGTAGTTACAAACAACGGCTCTCACAAATGGGTGTCGGTGTTCGATCTCGCCGACCCGGACATCCTCGCCTTCAACGCGTCTCGTCCCGACTTCAACGCGGCACTGGTTCAATTCGCTATCGGCTTATTGCAAACCGCGGCGCCACTCAACAGTGAAAGCGGGTGGAGAAACTGGTTTATCACACCGCCCGATGTGGCTACGTTGCGGCAATGGTTTGAGCCTTACGCAAAAATTTTTGAATTCGACGGCGATGGCGCGCGGTTTATGCAGGACTGCACGTTGGATGAAAAGGCCGATGTTCCGATCGCCAATCTACTTATTGAATCACCCGGTAAAAACACGCTTGATGAAAATATCGATCATTTTGTGAAACGTGGGCGAATTAAACTTTTATGCCCACATTGTGCTGTCACTGCTTTGCTGACGTTGCAGATCAACGCGCCAGCGAACGGTAGAGGTCACTTAACAGGGCTACGTGGGGGAGGACCTCTCCACCACCATTATTGGTTGCCAACCACTACGCAGCTTGTGGCACGACCTATGGCTCAACGTGCGCGATCAGGCTCAGTTTCGCAGCCAATGCGGCAACGACACATTGACGGCAGAGCATTTTCAATTCCCGTGGTTGGAAAGTATTTCGGCTATTCAAAAAAAATACGATGGCATTACAACTTCCCAAAACGTTCATCCCAATCACGTGTTTTGGGCCATGCCTCGGCGTATTCGACTTGATTTTGAAACAGTAAGCGAGGGTATTTGTGACGTATGCGCGCGTTCATCAAATCGATGCGTTCACCGCTATTCAACCCGCCCCTATGGATTGAATTACAAAGACGCTTGGCTGCATCCGTTGTCGCCTTACTACTTTCATGTAACGGATGGATGGCG
>DASTRU010000087.1:0-4932 GCA_035761045.1 Burkholderiaceae bacterium
CGCGCGCCGTTCGACGGCGTGGTGATCGAAGGCGACCTCACGCAATCGCTGGGCGCGCCCGTCAAGCGCGGCGACGTGCTCATGCGCATCGCGCCCGACGGGCAATGGCGCGTCATCGTCGAGGTCGACGAACGCGACATCGAGGGTATCGCCATTGGCCGCCGGGGCACGCTCGTGCTGTCGGCCCAACCAGGCGCCCCGATCGACGTGCGGGTCGAACGCATTACGCCGGTCGCCACCTCGCGCGACGGCCGCACCTTCTACGAAGTCGAAACCAAGCCCGGCCCCTCGGCCGAGCCCTTGCGTCCGGGCATGACGGGCATCGCGCGCATCGAGGCGGGCCGCCGCGCGTACGGTTGGATTTGGACGCATCGCGCGGTCGATGCGGTGCGCTACGCCATTTGGCGTTTCATCGGCTAGGTCCTGGCATGACGCACGAGAGCTTTCATGCGGACGATTGGTACCGAATCGCGCCGCTGATGCCGCGCCTGGCGCCGCATGTGCGCGTGGTGCGCCAGCAATCGCGCGGCGAACGCTGGACCTTGCTGATCGACGAAGGCACCGGGCGCAGTCACCGTATCAACGAAGCCGCGTGGAGCATTGTCGGCCGCTGCGATGGCCGCCACGCGGTGCAAGCGATTTGGGAAGCCACCGTCGCCGAAGACGGCGCCGACGCGCCCACGCAAGGCGAGGTGCTGCGTTTGCTGTTGCGCCTGTCCGACCAAGGGCTGCTGCGTACCGACGTGGCGCCCGAGGCGCAAACCGTCGTGCGACAACGCGACCGGCAACGCGTGCAGCGCACGCTCGCGGCGTTCAACCCGTTCGCCATCCGCCTCACGCTGTTCGACCCCGACGCGTTTCTCGCGCGGACTCAACGCTTCGTGCGACCGGTGTTCACGCGGCAAATGGGCGTGTTGTGGTGCTTGCTAGTACTCGCGGCCCTAAGCGCGGTCACGTTCTCCAACGAATCGCTATTGGCGTCGGCGCATTTGCTTGAAACGCCGCGTGGTTGGCTGATCGTGGCGATTTGTTTTCCGCTGATGAAAGTCGTGCACGAACTCGGGCACGCCTACGCGATCCGTCAAGCCGGCGGCGAGGTGCATTCGGTGGGCGTGACGTGGCTACTCGTCGTGCCGGTGCCTTACGTGGACGGCACGGCCGCGGCGGCCTTGCGGCGGCGGCGCGACCGGTTGTTGGTCTCGGCCATCGGCATCATGGTCGAACTGGCGTTCGCGGCCGTGGGCGCCTTGGTATGGGCGGCCGCGCAGCCAGGCCTCGTGCGCGAGGTCGCGTTCGCGGTGACCTTCATCGGCACGGTGTCGAGCTTCTTGTTCAACGGCAATCCGTTGATGCGCTTCGACGGCTACTACTTGTTGATCGACGCGCTCGACCTGCCCAATCTCGCCGCGCGCTCGCAAGCCTTGCTCGTCGCCGCCTTGCGTCGTTACGTATTGCGCATGCGCTCGATTCCGCTGCCGCAAACCGCGCCGGGCGAGGGCGCGTGGCTGTGGGTGTATGGCGTCGCGTCGGTCGTGTATCGCGTCGTGCTGTCGGTCAGCATCGTGTTGTGGATCTCCGGCTGGTCGGGGTTGTTGGCGATCGGCATCGCCGTCTACGCGATTTTTGTATTCGTGCTGCGGCCGCTGTCGCGCGGCATGCGCTGGCTCGCGCAAACCCGGCTCGCGCCGGGCGAGCGTTGGCGCGGCGCGTTGGCCGCCATGGGCGTGCTGCTCGTGGGCGCGGTCGCGCTATTCATCGTGCCCGCGCCGCGTACCGTGGTGGCCGAGGCGGTGGTGTGGTTGCCCGAGGATGCGCAGGTACGCGCCGAATCCGACGGCGTCGTGCTCGCCTTGCACGTGGCCGACGGCGAGCGTGTCGAACCCGGCACGCCCTTGCTCACGCTCGACAATCCCGATCTTGAAGTCGAACGCGCCAGCGCCGTCGCGCGGCTGGCGGGCTTGGAAGCCGAATACCACCAGGCGATGAACGACGATCGCGCCAAGGCCTTCGGCTTGGTGGAACGCATGGACGCGATTCGCGCCGAAATCGCGCGTGCGGAAGAACGCTTGGCGCAACTCGTGCCCACCGCGCGCACCGCCGGTCGCTTGGTCGTGCCGCATGCGGCCGATCTCGAAGGCAGCCCGATCGCGCAAGGCGCGCCGCTCGCATTCGTGCTGGGCGCGCCGCGCACCACCTTGCGCGCGGTCGTTAGCGACGCGGACGCGACCGCGCTGCGCTCGGCAAGTCCCATGGTGCATGCGTGGATCAACGGGTTGGAACATCGCCGCGTGATGGGCCGCTTGGTGCGGCAAACACCGGCGGCGGTGCGCGAATTGCCAAGCGCGGCCTTGGGCCATCAAGGCGGCGGCTCGGTGCCGACCGATCCAGCCGACCCGCATGGCCGTACCGCGCGCGAGCCGGTATTCGTCGCCGACGTGGAAATCGACGGACTTGCGCCCACCACCATCGGCGGCCGCGCCTGGGTGCGCTTTGCGTTGCCGGCCGAACCGCTGGGCGTGCAATGGTCGCGCGCGTTCGCGCAAACCTTCTTGCGGCAAGTCGCGCCGACGACGCTGTAAGTCCCACGAGGAAGGCACCGCATGCCCGTGCATGACGATCCCGCGGTGTCGTGGCGGCCGCCAGTGGCGCGCTATCCCCAACGTCCGGATGACGATGAACGGCGCCTGCAAGGCGCGTTCTCGCGCGCATGGGCCGCGCGGCTCGATGTCGGCACCGCCTATGCGCTGCGCGTGGCTCGCGCCTTCGTCAAGCGCGTGCGCGCGGTGCCGCGCGAGCAGGGCGAGGCCTTGGCCGCCGATCCACGCGCGATCCGCGTTCGACTTGCCGAGGCGGTAGGCGCGTCGGCGGACGCGCGCGAAGCCGCGTTGGTCGACGCCTTCGCCGCCGTCGCGGCGGTGTCGCGCCGTGTCTTGGGGCTCGACCCGCACGACACGCAAACCATGGCCGCGCGCTTATTGCTCGATGGATGCCTCGCGGAAATGGCCACCGGAGAAGGCAAGACGCTCGTGGTCGCGATGGCGGCCACGATCGCGGCCTTGGGCGGCTGGCGCGTGCATGTCATGACCGCCAACGATTACCTCGCCGAACGCGACGCCGAACGCATCCAACCGCTGGCGAGCGCCTTCGGCATTGGCAGCGCTTGCGTGTTGTCCAACGACACCGAGGACGAACGCCGCGCCGCCTACCGGCAGGACATCGTCTACACCACCGCCAAGGAAGTCGCGTTCGATTGGTTGCGCGATCGCGTGCGCTTTGGCCGCGCGGTGGACGATCTTGGCCTGTCGTTGCGAGGAAGCGCCGAAGCGCCGCCCTTGCTCACGGGCTTGGCGATGGCGCTGGTCGACGAAGCCGACAGCTTGTTGCTCGACGAAGCGCGCACGCCGCTCATCCTCGCCGAGCGCGTGCGCGACGAACGCATCGACGACGCGCGACTCGCCTTGCAATTCGCCAGCCGGCTCAAGATCGACCGCGACTTCGAGCTCGAAGAACAACAAGTGCTGCTGACCGACGGCGGCCAGCTGCGCATCAACGAACTCGCGCGTGGCGCCAACGCGCGCGGCTTATGGGCGCACGCGAGTTATCGACAAGAACAAGTCGCGCTCGCCTTGGCGGCCATGCACGTATATGCGCGCAACGTGGATTACGTCGTGCGCGACGGCGAGGTGGTGATCGTGGACGTGAACACCGGCCGCATCGCCGAAGGACGCCGGTGGTCGCGCGGACTGCACCGCTTGATCGAACTCAAGGAAGGCTTGGCGCCGCAGGACGATCAACGCACGCTGGCCTCGGTCACGTTTCCACGTTTTTTCGCGCGGTATTGGCGCTTGGGCGGCACAAGCGGCACCTTGCACAGCGCGCGGGCCGAGCTGAACGCGACCTACCGGTTGCGCGTGGTGCGCGTGCCTTTGCATAAGCCGTCGAAGCGGCGCGTGGCGGCGCTGCGCGTGTTCGTGGATTCGCGGACCCATATGCAAATGGTGGTGAGCCGCGCCCACGCCTTGGTCACCGAAGGCCGGCCGGTGTTGATTGGCACCGACAGCGTGGAAGCTTCCGAACAATTCGCGCGCGTGTTGCGCGAGGCCGGGCATGCGTGCGTGGTGCTCAACGCCTTGCAAGACGCGGTCGAGGCCGACGTGGTGGCACGCGCCGGCGAGGCGGGCCGCATCACCGTCTCCACCGCCATGGCCGGGCGAGGCACCGACATTGGCCTGGGCCCCGGCGTGGCCGAGCGCGGCGGTTTGGCCGTGCTCATGACAAACCTCGGCCGTTCGGCCCGCATCGACAATCAATTGCTTGGACGTGCGGGACGGCACGGAGAGCCTGGATCGGTAGAGAAATACATCACCCTCAACGACAAGACGCTCCTTAAGAATCTAGGTCATCGCCCGATGTGGTGGTTAAGGCTTTGCGCGGGAGCTCATCAGGAATTGCCGCGCTGCATCGGAATCAGCGCGGCGTGGGTCGCGCAAACGCTGCAAGACGCGCGAGACGCGGGCGAACGCCGCGCCGCGCTACGGGATGACTTGGCGCGAGACGCGTCGGTGCTGTTCGGAGCCATCGCGCGATGACGGTGGCCCGGCTCTTAAGGAGAAGGTCGTGGGCATATTCAAGGTCGCCTTGGTAGTGGCGGCCCTTTTTGGCGTCACCTCCGCCAACGCGCAAACGCTCGCGTGCTTGATCGAGCCGAGCCGCGTGGTGGAGTTGGGCAGCCCGGTCATTGGCGTGATCGAGCACGTCAACGTCGAGCGCGGCCAGCGCGTGCGCAAGGGCGAGGTGGTGGCCACGCTGCAAGCGCGCGTCGAGCAACGCGCGGTGGAGCTGGCGCAAACCAAGATGCAAGCCGAAGCCGAACTCTCGGCCGCGCAATCGAACCTGCAACTCGCCAAGCGCAAGCACGAGCGCACGCAGTCC
>DASTRU010000088.1:0-6991 GCA_035761045.1 Burkholderiaceae bacterium
ACATTTCACGCCTTCCGACTTTCATGCGGTCGTATTAGAAGTCCTACATCACCATGCGCCTATCGCTAATTAACCAAACCGCCCCGCCCCCAAAACAATCTTGAGCTTCTTCACATTAAGAAATCCCCTCAACCCCCTCAACACACAGTTAAATGCAGCGCCCCTCAAACTCTTAAGGACGCCGCATGACGTTCACTCGCAAGCTGCTACTTCCCGTAGCTTCGCTTGGCCTGGTAAGCACGGCTTACGCACACGGCCTGATTCAAGACCCACCCTCACGTAACTGGTTTTGCGGCGCTACGACCAAGCCCGATCAAGCCGCCGCGGGCCAAGGCGCGAACGCGCAGCAATGCGCGAGCGCGTTCGCTAACGACTTCAATGGCGGTTACCAATTCATGAGCGTGCTCACGCATACGCGCGGGCGCGCGTCGGTAACACCCTTGCCAAAGAACGTATGCGGCTTCGATAGCGAAACTTGGAAAGGCGGCGCCACGCCTTGGGACCGCGCGATTGATTGGCCCACGAACAAAATGACGTCGGGCCGCAAGAAGATCACATGGAACATCTCGTGGGGATCGCACTTCTTAGACACCGACGAGTTTCGGTACTGGATTACTAAGCCCGATTTTCAATTCGTCGTTGGCCGGCCGTTGACATGGAACGACTTCGAGGCGGAAGCGTTTTGCGTTTTGAAGTACGACGACAGCAAGCCGAATGCAAACCCTGATGTGATTCCCGATAAGGCCGCGTCGCAGTTTCAAACGTATTGCAACGTGCCGGCGCGCCAAGGTCGCCATGTGATTTATGGCGAATGGGGCCGCAATCAATGGACGTTCGAACGCTTTCATAGCTGCATGGACGTGGTGTTCGACGGTACGACCACGGGCACGATTCCCGTGGAATCGAAGATTCAATTGCAGCCCAACCTCACGCAGTTCGTGGGCGCGAGCACGATCGCGTTGGATGGATCGGCTTCGCTCGGCGGCGGCCTAAGTTATCAATGGAGCGTGGATGCCGGCGGCGCACCGGGCTATCAGTTGGAGGACGCGACGAAACCCATCGCGCGTTTGACGATGGCCAATCCAACGGCGACTCGTAACGTCAAGGTGTCGTTACTAGTGAAGAACGCCAATGGGTCTAGCAGCGTGACGCAGCAATTTAGTCATTCGCCCGCGCCCGTGTCGCAACCCGCGCCAACGGCTAAGTGGTTGGACTTAGGCTTGGTGACTACTGGCACCACGACCGTGGCCGCGGGTGACACCGTGGCCGTTCGCGCGGTGCTTAAGGACGGCCGCGATCTCTACGTGCCGGCAACGCCCATCACGATTACGGCCGCCAATGCGAGCCCAAGCGTTTGGATGGCAAGCCTTGCGCAAGCCTTGGTTCAAGCCGGAGGTTCATTACGAATTGGAACGCTGGATGGCGCGGGGCAAGTCGTGTTTTCCTCGCAGACTGGCGCCAATCGCATTTATGCGTCGAGCTTATCCAACGTGGCGAATGCGTATTTGTATGTTCGCTCGGCCAATGCGGTGAAGGCGAGCTACACGATCAATAGCGATTGGGGCGCGGGTTATTGCGCCACGATCGCGGTGACCAACGGTGGTGGCACGGCGGTGCAGTGGAACGCGACGATGCGAGTGGAAGGCCGCGTCAATCATTTATGGAACGCCTCGTGGACGCAAAGCGGAGATACGGTGCGCTTCTCGGGCCCTTCGTGGGGAAGCACCTTGCAACCGGGTGCGACCTTTAGTCAAGCAGGGTTCTGTGCTCAACGCTAACTAAGGTTGATCGGCTTTAGTTATTGGAATGAAAACACCCGCGTTGAAGCGGGTGTTTTTTTATGCGTTCACGCCCAAGGGTGCGCCGGCGTTCTTGACTAAGTACATGGCCGACTTCGCCTCCTCGAACACCTCATCCCATGCGGTGTCGGCGGAGTCCCATAACGCAAGGCCCACGCTAATGCCCACGCGCGCGGTCACCATCGGCGCGATGGCGATCGGCTGTCTCACGGCGGATTCGATGCGAGCCGCGACACGGTCGCCCAAGGCCAAGCCTTTGTCGGGCTGCGCTAGGAGTAACACCGCGAACTCATCGCCGCCAACGCGAAAGACATCGGCGTCGTCAGGAATAAGTTTTTGAATGCGTTCGGCCACCGTCCTTAAAACAAGATCGCCCGCGTCGTGTCCATAAGTGGAGTTGATGGCGCTAAAACCATTCAAGCTCGAATACAGCACCGCGAATTCAGCAGGATTGCCGGCAAGCCGTTGCTGGGCGCGCGCCGCCAAATCCAATAACGCGTGTTCGGTTCGCACTCCCGTGGTTTCGTCGATGTCCTCGTCCACTTCCTCGTCGGGCTCTTGAACGGCTTGTTGCGCGATGAGTTCGCTCAACAATTCCTCTTCGATTCGTTCTTCTTCCTTCTTTCGTTTAGTCAGGCGCGGGAACTCGAAGAGGTCTTCGTCGAATACTTCGTCTTCGTCCTCGTCCATGCGGCGCTTAAGGACGAACCATGTCGTCACGGCGACGAGCAATGCCAACACCGTCGAGGCGATAAGGATTTTTAGGCGCAGCGAATGCGCAAACGCGTACACGGTGGATTCCGGAATGCGCGCCATGACGGTCCAACCCGCGCCGGTGAAGTCCTGGCGCTCGGGCACCGCCGCATGGCCGGTGATCGCGCGAACACCGTCACCCCAATCCACCGAGCCCTTCTTACCCACCGGCGCTTTCGTTAGTGGTTTAGCGCCTTTGGAAGTTGGAGGATCGAGCAGCACATTGCCTTTTGCGTCGGTAATAAAAAGCTGCACGTTCTTGCGCGAGGGATGTTTACCCACCACGGCCTTGCGTGCTTTTTCAGCCCATGCCCAATTCAACTGCGATACGAATACAGCCGCCGATCGTCCGCCCACCACTAGCGACATGCTGATGTCGACGAACTCCTGGTCGCTGTCCTTACCCACTTTGGGTAGGAACTGTTCAACGCCGCGCGCGCGATGCACATTGCCGAACCATGGGGCGCCTTGCACCGAACGGCCCTGGTTGAAGTACGGCTGCGCGCTTACGTCCATCCCTTCGAGAATGCGCTGGGTGGATACCGCGACGCGGCCGTTCAAATCGACCAACGCGATCCACGAGTGCATGGGCACGCGGCGTTGCAAGTCTTCGAGCTCCTCGCGCATGGGTCCTCGAAAGTCGCGCGACTTTTCACCCTTGGCGCGCGCGCTGTACGCCTTGGTGAAGATGCGTTCCTTGGCGAGCTGGCGGATTTCGGCGCCGCGCGCCGCCATTTCGGCGGCCAATCGCGTGGCCATTTCGTCGGCCACGACGGCGGTGCGTTTAAGCGCTTCCTCGCGCGCCCGGTTTTCGTAAATATGGCTCGCCACCACGGCGCCGATGGTGCCGAGCAACAGCACGGCAAAGGCGGCCAAGGCGGCGATATGCGATTTACGCGAGAAGGGAAGGCGCCACCGTGGGAGCGAAAGCCGCGTTGGAATCCATCGAGTATTGAGGCGGACCATAGAGTGTGATGGCTGAGGATGGCGGAGCAAGAACCCGCAAGAAGCCAGCGGGGCTTCTTGTAAGTAACGGATTCTTGACGACTCTCACCATGCGCGGCGACCAAAGAGCCTCAAGAATTCTTTAGCGTCAGCCGTCCTCGCGGTGCGGGCTATCGAGCCTGAAAAAATTACTTTGATTGCCTGCCTTCATGTGCTCTTGGTAGATGAACACCAGCTCCCTTTCATCGAACGTGCGCAGCCATGCGCTCCACTCGATCGGCTGCAAGCCCTTGTCGTAATTGGGAAAGTCAAAGCGCAGCACATGCGGATCCTCGGGGTCCGCGTTGGCCGTGGTGGCCGGTTCGCCGCCGCGCTCCTCGGCCCAGGCGCGAATCACATGATGGTTGCGGGTGGCGAGCGTTTGGCCGGGATGATCCTCGTGCTCGTCCGTGGAATGGATCCATTTAGCGTGCTGGGTGCTACGCGAGAGTTCGTCGCCATGCTCGTCGAGATAGTCCTCGTCGAGCCGCGTCGTGTCCTCGGGTTGCTCGTCTTCGTCTGCTTCTTCCTCCGCCTGCTCGTCTTCTTGGCCTTGCGCGCTTTGCTCGCTCGCTTGTGCTTCGTCCGGCGCGGCGTTGATGGCGCTACCCTCGCCGCCTTCGCGCCGATCCATCAATTCAAGGCCCAAGGCTTCAAGATCAACGCCCGTTTGTTCGACCAAGGGAAAGATTTCGCGCTCTTCTTCCTGAACATGATGTTCGATGTACTCGCCCAACACTTTCACCATCGCCTCGAAGCGCGGCGAGCCGGGCGACTCGTCTTTCAGTTGCGACATCAAATCCTTAGCCACTTGATGCTCGACGCGCGCTTCCCCCAAAAGGTCGAAACGCCCGGTCGTCTCGCGTAGGTAGGGGTAGAACACCTCTTCTTCCAACTCGGTGTGCAAGGTGAGTTCGGAGACGATTTGGTCGCATAAGTCGCGCTGCTCGCTTTCATCGCCGGCTTTGTCGAATTGCTTAAACAAACCATGCAAATGGCGATGATCCCGTCGTAACAACTCCAACGCGTTGACTGCCTTAGCCATCGTGGTCTCCATAAGAATAAAAGCGTGACGATGGCTTGGCGTTGCAACGCTTATGCCTAAGACTCGCGCCGCCTAAGGTACGGCGCATGCTGCCTCGCTGCGCGAATCTATTTAGTCCTAAGACTTCGAGGGAGCTTTCATGATGAACGCGTCAATACAGGATTTTGGTCAAGCCACGATGACTTCGATCGCCACGGCGATGGCGCTTTTTTTTGCAGCCATTCCTAAGATCATCGGCTTTCTCGTCATTCTTTTCGTCGGTTGGTTCGTCGCGTCGTTGCTCGGACGTGGCGTCGCCGCGTTATTGCGGGCCGTGCGCTTTAACGAATTGGCGCAACGATCGGGGTTCACCGATTTCGTTCACCACATGGGCATCAAGACCGATGCCGCCGGCACGATCGCGGAACTTTCTAAATGGTTCGTCAGGCTTATTGCCTTAGTCGTTGCATTCGACGCGCTGGGGCTGCCCGCGGTGTCGGATGTGTTGCGTCAATTGCTGTTGTGGTTGCCGAACGTTGTCGTCGCGCTGGTGGTGCTCGTCATCGCGGGGTTGATCGCGAGTGCGTTGAGTAACTTAGTTCGTGGCGCGACATCGGAAGCGGGGTTCGAGAATCCCGAACTGCTGGCCAAGATCGCCTCGGTGGCGGTGTGGGCTTTTGGCATCGTCGTCGCGGTGAATCAGATTGGTATTGCGACGACTCTCGTGAATACATTGTTCATGGCGGTCGTGGGCGCGGCGGCTTTGGCGCTGGGCTTGGCCTTCGGTTTAGGCGGGCGCGAAACGGCGGGACAAATCGTTAGGCGTTGGTATGAGTCCGGCCGCGAAGCAACGCCTAAGTTGGAGACGGCGGCCGAGGCCGTTGATCGCCGCACGCACTAACGAAAAAACTCAGGCACTGCATTTGCTGCATAGCAAGAGAGGCCTTCTATTTTTAGCTGAAGGTTCCTTTCCCAACTCAATTCCATGAACAAGGAGAGAATCATGGCTCAAGGTCAACAATCGTCTTCGGGCGGTCAACAGCAGCAGCAGCAACAGCACTACAACCCGGTGCACTTCGCCACCATGGCGCTGCGTAGCGCAACCCAGGTGTACGACATCAACTTGTCCGCCGCCCGCGCGGTACTCAAGACGCAAGCGCGTGCCGCCGCCGCGTTCGGCTTGCCCGATATGTCGCGGCTGTTCGATACGGCCGACGAGCGCACGCGTCATATTTTTTCGGCGACGTCGGAACAGATTCTGAATACCGCCCAGCGCGCCAACCAAGCGGCCGTGGAACTGCAACGCCAAGTGGGTCGCGTGATTGAAACCCAAACGGCGCAAGCGACCGAAACATGGCAGCGCGGTTTGGAAGAAATGAGCTCGCAAGCCAGCCAAGGACTGGACCAGCTCACCGAAACCGCGCGTAGAACCGCCGAGGAAGCCGCACGCACGGCCGACGCGGTGTCGCGTGACTTGCAAGAAACCATGCGACGCGAAAGCCAACAAGCGCGTGAGCAAATGGGCAATGGCGCGGACCAAGCACGGCAAGCCGTGGGACAAGCCGGCGAAGCCGCGCGCAGCTCAAGCCATCAAATGGCCGAAGAGGCGCGCGCGGGTAGCGAGCAACAACGTGGCAGCGCGGCCGAACAACGCCGGGCTGGCAAGTAAACGGTTTCCTAAGTCGTTAAGCACTTAGGCTTACCGCGCCCGATGCAATGTCGGGCGTGAGGTCGGCGGTGGCTTCGGCCGCCGCCGTTTGGGTTTTTGAACCGGCTTCGTCGTTGGTCAGCTTAAAGACCGCGATCGCCGCCGCGAGCTCTTCGGCTTGCTGCGACAAACTTTGCGCGGCGGCGGTGCTTTGCTCGGCTAAGGCGGCGTTGCGTTGCGTCATCGTGTCTAGGTCGGTGACGGCGGTGTTGACTTGGCCCACCGAGATGGATTGCTCGTCGCTTGCCTTGGCAATCTCGCCAATCAGGTCGTTGACCTTGCGCACTTGCGCGACGATGTCGTTCATCGTGGTGCCCGCCTCTTGCACGAGCTTGGAGCCCACGCCGATCTTGTCGACGCTTTCTCCGATGATGCCCTTGATCTCGCGCGCCGCGTCGCTGCTTCGGCGCGCCAAACTGCGCACCTCTCCCGCGACGACGGCGAAACCACGCCCATGTTCGCCCGCCCTAGCCGCTTCCACCGCGGCGTTCAACGCAAGAATGTTGGTTTGAAATGCGATGCCATCAATCACGCCGATGATGTCGGCGATCTTCTTCGACGAGATTTCGATGTCGCCCATCGTGTTGACCACTTCATGCACGACCTCGCCGCCGCGGCTCGCCACCGCGCTCGCGCTTTGCGCAAGCATGGTGGCTTGACGCGCGGCATCGGCGTTTTGTCGCACGGTACCGGTCAACTGTTCAACCGATGACGCCGTCAATT
>DASTRU010000089.1:0-30583 GCA_035761045.1 Burkholderiaceae bacterium
GACGCCGCCTCGGCTTGCGCATGCACGCCGCGGCGCATGAGTTCGCTTTCGGCGGCGATCTGCCGCATGCGTTCTTCCTCGCGATGCTGGGCTTCCTCGGGATGCGCGACGTCGCGGCGGCGTTGGCCAAAGGCTTCGGCGCCGCCTTCGAACGCGCCTTGCAAGCCCGCGTGCACGCCCGCCTCGCCGATTTGATCGAGCGCCTGGGTCAGCGAACCGCTATACCGCCCGCGCGCCGAATCGAACGCGAGTTCGGTGCTGCGCCCCGCCACGCCGCCCAGCGCTTGCAAGCCGGCGCGCGCGGTGCTGCGCCCGGCCACCCCGGCCGCGACGCGAAACGCACCGGTGCCCGTGCCCAAGCGGCTGATGCTGTCGCCGAGCGATCGGTACTCGCCGCCCGCGCGCATCGCCGCGAGCGCGCCGCGCCCTACCGGCATGGCCTCCACCACGTTGGTGACGGCCGCCGTCGCCGCGCCCGACAACGAACCGCGCAAGCCGCCGAGCAAGCTCTCGCCGATGCCGGCCGCCAGCCCATCGCGCCAGGTTTGCGCTTGCAAGGCGGTTTGGCCGACGCCGCCCACGCCGCCGGTGATCGCGCCAATGATGATTTGATCGACGACGCGATTGCCGGTGAACAAGCGCATGAGCCCGGTGCGCGCCACCGCCGGTCCGCCCGCGCGCGCGGCGGTGGCGGCGGCGTTCGCGCCCTTGGCCGCAGCGCCGAGTTGCGCGCCCAAGCCGGCCGTCAACACTTGGACGCCAACCATGCCGAGGTCGGTCAGCGCTTCTTCCCAGCCGTAGCGGCCGCCGCGAATCAGCGCGTTCGCGCCCATGCTGGCCAGGCCGAAGCTGAGCGCGGCGATCATCAACGGCCCGGCCGCGCCGGCGGTGACGACGGTGAGCACGGCGGCCACCACCGCGCCGACGATGGCGATGATCGTCGTGATGGTGCTCGCCAACCGATCGATCGCCGCCGCGTAGTTCTCGGCCGTATGCGTGGCGCGATTGACGGCGAGCAAGAACGCGGTGTCGTTCGGCCCGGTGTAGCGGCCGCGTTGGTCGAACGCGCCACCGGTGCTGACCGGGCGGCCGTATTCGTCGTAATCCACCGTACCGCCCATCGTGCGGCGCAAGTTGGCCTCGGCGCCGAGCATCATCCGTTCGTCTTCGCTGCCGCGTAGCGCGGCGCGACCGGCGACGCCGGTTTCGCGTTGTTGCTGCAGGTTTTTGTACAGCGCGACTTCGGCGCGTTCGCGGTCGGTGCGCGGCACGCCCATCATCGCGACTTCGATCTCCAGCCGTTCGTCGCCCGAGACTTCGCCGGGGCCGTGGCCGTAAACGCCCAGGTCGCCGACGAGGCTGCGATGCGTTTCGTGTTCGTAATCCTTCTCGAGTTGACGCACGTCCTCGCGCGAGAGGCGGCCGAAGGTGCGCCTAAGCAAATCCATCTTCGTGCCGCTGCCCATCATGGCGTAGCGCATGGCGGCTACGGGATTGGGCCGGTCTTCGAGCACGATGGAGCCGGCGTAACGCGCGCCTTGGCGTTCCTCGGCGCTGTCGCCGTAGCGCGCGCCTAGGCGGCCCGCGAGAAATTCACGGATCTCGCGCGGCGTGGTGCCTTGCACTTGCACGCCAGCTTGGCGCGCCATGTCGGCGTAGCGCAAAAACAATTGGTCTTGCTGTTGGCGCGCGTCGGCGCGTTGTTGGTCCGTGAGTTCGGGCGTCAGCGCGGGGTTCAGGCGCGGGTCCACCACCGCGTTTTCGAGTTGTTCGAGATTGGGTTTTCCCGTGCGTTCGGACTCGCGCAGCATGCGCGCGGCGCGGGCGTCCTCGCTGTTGGGACCGCCAGTGGCTAGCGCGCGCGCGAGCATCGCGTCGGGCCCCGAAAGCGTGTAGGTGCGCTCCACGTAGTTGGGATGCTCAACATCGCCTTCATTGACCAAGACCGTGACCGGCCGCGTGGCGTAATCGGCCAAGGCGCGCGCGGCATCGGCTTGCGAGATGTCGTTGGGCGCGGCGACGAGGCCACGCGCGACCGCGAACTCGCGCTGGGTTTCTTGCAATTGTTCTTCGGCGCTCACCACGCGGCCATCGCGGATGACTTCGCCGGTGTAGGGCGTGACGGCGGTGAACAAGGCGTCGCTGTTGTTGCTTTCGCGCGCGCGGTCGATGCCTTCGATCATTCGATAGGCGCGCGCGAGCGCGGGCCGGTCGATCGCGAGCGCGTCGAACACATTGCGGTCGGTGCCGCGCAGGCCATCGCGCACGTCGGCGGCGAGCGCGGGCCAATCGCCGCTGGCGGTAAGTTGGCGACGCGCTTCGCCGCCGATCTCGTCCATGATCTTCGTGGCCCGCCCGCCTTCGTTGCCGTACCAATGCACGGTGGTGCGCAACTCGTACTTCGCGCCTTCGGCGGTGCGGCCGGCGAGGTAATTTTTGATCGCGTTGAATTCGTCGTCGTCCAAGCCGCCGATGGTGCGGTCGTGCTCGTACACGATGCGGCCCCAAAGGCTTGGGATCTTGTCGAGGATGGAGGCGCCGCCCAGCGCGGTGACGCCGCGCGATTGCTCCATCAATAAGTCTTCTTGCAAATTGAGCGTGCCGAAGGCGCCGTTCATCGCGTTGGCACGGCGGCCCAGGTTGTCGTCGCGTTCGCGCTTGGCGCCGCGCAAGCGTTCGCCGAGTTGCGTGTTCGGGTCGGTGACGACGGCCTTGTTGTTGTCCTCCGCGCGCTTTTGCATGCCTTCGAGCGCGGTGGTCTCGGCTTTCAAAATCGGTTTGAGGTTTTTTTGCGTGTCGGTAATCGCGGCCTTGAACATCACGCGCAAGGGTTGCGTGAAACCTTGCGTGGTTTGCGAAATGCCGCGCGTTACTTCGTTGAAATGCCGGCTATGCGCGGTCGCCGCGTCGTCGGTTTGCGTACGCAATTGCGCGCCGATGTCGTTCATGTTGCGGCCAAAGTCGGCGGCCGCGCCTTGCGCATCCACGCTCGTGCTGGCCGAGAGCCGCCCGACTTGCGTTTGCGCGCCCTGCTCGACCTGATTGAGCCGGCCGGTTTGCACGCGCTGGCCTTCGGTGATCGCGCGCGTGACGGTGGGCGCACCCTCGCGCATGGTTTGCGTGAGTGCCGAGGGCCCGCGCTCGGCCGCGCGCTTAAGCGTGTCGCCAAAACGGCGCGCGGCATCGGAATAAAACGTGGTCGCGCTGCGCGCGCCGCCGCGCAAGGCCTTGGCCGATTGATTGGCGACTTCCTTCAACGCTTCGATGCGCATGCGCCGCACGCCGGCCAAGCGCGTAAGTGCCCCCGCGCGTTGCGTGACGAACATGCGTTGGCCATTGCGCTTGGCGTGCAACACCGCCTTGCGCGCCGCGCGCGCTTGGCTGGCGAGCGAACGCATCGCTTCGCCGTGCGAACGATTGATGGCGGTATGGCCGCGTTGTTCGAGCGAACCGGTGCTCGCGGTGTTGACGAACGCCTTCGCGCCTTCGACCAAGGCACCCATCGCGCCGCCGGTGGGCAAGGCGCGCTGGGCGGCCGACACCGCCGCCGAGGCCGCGTTGCCGGTGATGTTGTCGCGCATCGAGTTGATGAAGTTGTCGATGCCCTGCCCCATCGATTGCCCGCCGCCGGTGGGCTGCGTGTCGAGCCGGCCGCGCGTGGGCGTGGCGGTTTGGTTGGCGCTGCGTTGAATCGTGTCGCCCAGGTGATTCATGCGCGGCGGGATTTCCGCGCGCGCGGCTTCGTTGGCCGCGTCTTCTTGCACCGGCCCGCCCGCGACGTACTCGGGCTTGCCGATCATCTCTTGATGCTTGGACGGCTTTTGCAATTCGGTGCGCGTGTCGGTGCCCGACTTCGCGATCGCGTCGGCCACGCGCATGTATAGCGATGTGAAGTCGCCGCGCAATTCGGTGCGCACGGCGGGCAGCTCGACATTGACCGCGTGTTGCGCGGTGGCGGTCACGCGCGCGCGGCCCGACGCCGCGACGCCCCCCGCGCGGCGGCGCGCGGTGCGTGCCTCGGCTTCGATGTGCGCGTTGGCCGCGTCCACCGCGCCGTCGAGCTCGCGGCGATTGAAGGTGAGCGTGGTGACCAGCTCGTCGAGCGTCGGCTGGATTTGAAAGTCGAGCTTGGCGATCGCGTCGCTCGCTTGGTCGAAGATGCGACGCGCGGCGCGGTTCGCGTCGTTGATCAACGCGTCGTGCGCGTCGTGCGCTTGGGCCGCGCCGCGCGCGTACATCTCGCCGGCTTGGCGCGCGGCTTCGTCGGGGCCGATGGCTTGATCGGCCGCGCCTTCCTCGGGACGCGGCGCGGGCGGCGGCGTGACGCGCAACGCGATTTGCGTGGGCGCCTCGAAGCTCGCGTCGAGCGGCGCGTCGTCGAACATCACCGGCGCTTCGGCGAACCATTCCTGCACGAGTTGCGAGGCGGCTTGCGTGTCGCCGATGTCTTCGACGATGTCGGCCTCGTCGTCATCGCGCTCGGCGGTAGCGGCGGCACCGCCCGCGCGAGCGCGGCCGGGGGCGGCGCGGGCGGCGGGCGTGGCGGCATGCGTGGCGGCGGTGGCTTGCGGCGCGGCGGCGGTGCGTGGTTGCGCGGCTAAGTGGGCGGTGGATGACGAAGGTTGTGGCGCGCCAGCGCTTGCGGGCGTTGGGGCGGGTGCCGCACTGGGCGTGGGACCGGGCGCGGTACTCGTCGTGGTGCCTGGGGCGGCGGCGGGCGTCGCGGCGCCGCTCGGTTGCGTCGCGCTTGCGGGCGTGGGCGTGGGCGCAGCGGTATCGCCCGACGCCGTCGAGGGCGTGGGCGGCGCTCCGCTCTCGCTCACGCTTGGCGCTTCGGCGGGGCTCGGTCCGGGACTGGTCGCCGGCGCGGGCGCGGGGCTGGCTGGCGCGGGAGTGCTACTCGACGACGCCACCGTGCCCACCATGGGCGTCGTCAGGTAGGTCGGCGTCGCGGTGAGTTGCGGGTCGAGCGTGGGTTGCGCGGTGGTTTGATCCTCCGTGCCCGACTTGCGCGGCGTGACGAGTCTGCGCGGACGCAGAGCCGGCGGTTCAAACATGGCGGCGCAGCCCGTCGGGCGCGCCGCGGCCGAGCTTGCGGTATTCGTCCGTGACGGCGGCGAGCACATCGTCGAATTCGATCGGCGCGTCAATGCCGTCGCGCGCGGCGGCGCGCGCGGCCGCGCCGATCACCGCGTTGCGGATGTGCCCGCCCGCGAGATCGGCTTCCGCCGCGACGAGATTGAGTTGCGCGTCGTCAAACGTCATCGCGTCGCCTAAGTGCGCGCGCCATAAGGCCGCGCGTTCTTGCGCCGATGGAATCGGAAACTCCACCACCGCGTCGAGCCGGCGCATGAAGGCATCGTCGAAGCGCGCCTTGCTGTTGGACGTGAGCACCGCGATGCCGTCGAACGATTCGATGCGCGTGAGCAAGTAATTGGTTTGCGCGTTGGCGTAGCGGTCGTTGGCTTGCTTGACATCGGTGCGGCTGCCAAACAAGGCATCGGCTTCGTCGAACAACAACACGCTGTCTAAGTGCTCGGCGCGCGCGAGTAAGGCCGCTAAATTTTTTTCCGTTTCGCCAATGTATTTGCTGGTGACGCTCGCGGCGTCCACGCGCAACAGAGGTTTTCCCAAGACAGCCGCGAGCCATTGCGCGGCTAATGTTTTGCCGGTGCCCGAGGCGCCAACGAATAAGGCCGCAAGCCCCAAGCGTGCTCGCGCGCGCACCACCGCGCCTAGCGAGGCGACGACATGTTCGCGATGCGCGCAGCGCGCGCGAAGTAAGTCGAGTTCGTCTTGCACCTCGGGCGGGACGACGAGGGTTAGGTCATCGGCCCGTGCATGAATGGCTTGGGCGAGCGTGCCGAGTTGCGCGCCCGCGCGTAGCGCTTGCGCGTGCAATGCCTCGCGCAAGTCGTGCAAGCGCGGCGTGGCGTCGTCGCGCGCTTGCGCGTGGGCGCGCGCGAAGTCCACGGTGGCGTGCAGCGCGGCCACGCCGGCGCGCCAGCCACGCGCGAGCGCGTCGCGTTCGCGGGCGTGGGCTTCGTCGTTCAAGGCAAACGCTTCGCCGAGCATCGCCACGCGTTCGTTGGCGTTGGGAATACCGAGGCGCCATTCATGACAAGGACCGTCGCGCGTGCCGATGTCGCCATCGAGAGTCGCCGCGACGATGGTGGGTACGTGCGTGAAGCGTTCGAGCACGATGCGTTCGCCTGGCGCGGCGTTCACGCAGGCCACCGCCCATGCATTACGCGCGAGCAGCCAGGGTTCGAGCCCCGGCGGCCAGGCGGTGAATTTGACCGCGTCGTCGATCGGCAACTCCACCGCGACATGGCCCGCGCGCTCGATGATCGCGGCCGCGCAGGCGCGCGCTTCGGCCACGTCATGACAACGAATGACTAAGTTTTTTTGCGACGTTGGCGCGAGCAGCGCCTGCGCATGCGTGGCGAAGCCATCAGCCCATGACTTAGGCCAATGCCATGACGGCGCGACGATGACGCTGGCCTCAAGCTCGCCAAACCGCGCGCGTTCGCTCGCGCCAAACACCGGGTCCACCAAAGGCGCGACGAGCGCGGGATGCAACGTTAACGTGCGATGCACGAGCGGCGCGTCGCCCGTGCCGAGCACGAAACAACCGCTCGCCACCGCGCGGCCCGCGCAACACAAGGCGAGCAAGCGCGCCTGCGCGCCGCGCGCGTTGGGCTCTAGCGCGGCCCAGCAATGCGCGATGAGGCCGAGCGTGGGCCGCGTAAGACCCGGCGCTTGCAATTGCCGCACGAGGTCGGCGATGCGCGCGTCCGACTCCACGCGCAAGGCAAGCGCGCCCGCGAGCGTTTCGAGATGGGTAAGGTCAAGGCGTTGCGCAAGCGCGCACCACGGCGCGCTCGCGGTATCGGGATGGCGGCGCGCATGCGCGATGCGATGTTCGAGCGCGATGCCGTCGTCCCATTCGAGCGGCGAGGCTTGCGCGAGTCGCGCGAGGGCCGCGTCCACCAGCGCGAACAACGACGGCGCGATGCGATCGCCTTCAGGCATGGCCGCCTCCGGCGCGCACGTCTTCCACTGGCAGGTAATGAAACGCGACGATGCGGCCAAACCACGGCACCCAATGCGGATCGGCGTCGAGGTTGCAGCGGCGTAGATGCACATCGACTTGATCGAGCGTGAACACCACGTCCACATGCGTGTCGGTAATCGCGACGTATCCATCGCGCGCGACCAGGGCATGCAGGCTTAATTGGAATGAACGGCGCAGGAAGCGTCGTAGGCGGATGGTCCAGCGTCGCGCCGCGTCGGTCGTTGGCGTTTGCGCGACGGTGCATAGCGCGCGTTGTGGGTCGTGCGCGGGCATGCGCGCGGCGTCGGCTAATGCCTTGAGCACGTGCGCGACGACGTATTCGCGTTGGTCGCGCGGTTGCGTGTCCACCCAATCGCCAAAGCCAAGCGCGTCGAGCACGCGCAACAGCATGAGCCAGCCGCCGTGCGTGGTGAATCGCACGTCGTTCCACCACGGCGCGAGCGCGATGGTGGCGGGCGCGAGCGGCGCGGCGTTGTTAGGCGCGTGCGCATCAGCGGCGATCGCGGCATCGGCGTCATGCGCCGCGTGAATGCCAAGCGCGTGGCGCGGCAAGTCGGAGGCGAAGCGCAGCACGGGCGCTTCGGGCGACGGTTCGGTATCGGTCGCGCGCGGCGTATTCGTCGCGGTGGAAAGCGTTGCTGCTTGCACGCGCGGCTTGGATGTTTCGATGCGTTCGCCATCGTCGTCATCCAATCCGTCAACATGAATTCCTAAATCGGCCAACCATTGAACACGCCATGGCTTGAACGACGCGAACGCGCGTGTTTCGTCGCGCGAAGGCGTTACGCGTTGCGCTTGATTTGCGGGCGCTTCATCGGCCCACGACTTGCTCAGCGCGATGAAGCTTGGCGCTTCGTTAGGCAAGGCATCGATCAACCTCGCGCGGTCGCGCATCGACCATGCGTTGATCGTTCGCGCGAAGACGACGGGCGCGATGTCATAAGCAGCCTGCACGACGGCCGCGACGCGTTCTTCCAAACACGAGCCCATCGCCAACTCTGGCAAGGCGCGCGGCCAAAACCATGCATCGATGGTTTGCCGAGTCGCGATGCGCGATAACCAAAGCACGCGCGCCGCGAACGACGAGGCAAACCAAACACTCGCCGCCTCGCTCGCGCCAGGCGCGTGCGCCGCGACCGCGTACCGCGCGACGCCGCGCCACGCGGCTTCGATCGACCGCGCGAGCAGATGCGCCGACGCGCCCGCCGGCACCGCGCGCACGCGCAAGCTGCGCACGATGACCAAGCGCCCCGCGTCGTTGAAGTCGGCGGTGTTGAGCGCGTCTTCCAGCGCGTTGCGCATCGCATGCGCGCGCTCGCGGTCGGTCAAGGTCAACCGCGCCCGCCGCACGAGTCGGACATGCCGCCCCTCGCGCGCGAGCGCATCGGCGAGTGCGTTAGGCGCGCGCATCGCTTAAGGCTTTCATCGCCGACGACAACGCGGGGCCGGACTGCAATTGCACGCGCATGCTCGCGTCGATGGTGATGGCCGACTGCATGACTTGCGTGATGCGTGCGTTGGCGCCGTTGGCGCTTAGGTCGTCGACCACCGCGCGCGCGACCACGGTATTGGTCGCGGGCGCATGCACGAGCACTTGCATGCCCAGACGCGCGATGCGCGGATCGATCGCGAGATCGAGCATCGCGCCAACGATGGGCTTGACCGGCACGCGCACCCGCGCGGTGATGATGCGTTTGACCGGCGCATGCGCCGAGAGCAGCACGCATACGCGCACGAGATCGTCGATCGCGGCAATCGCATCGCCGTCGTTTTCCACGCTCGCGTAGAGCCAATCCACCATGCGTTGCATGCCGCGCCAAACGATGAAGTCCACGCCTAAGGTTTCGTCGCCAAAGCCGGGCAAGACGGTGAGCGCGCGCATCGATGCCGCCGCGTCGAGTTGCGAGAAGCGCTCGGCCCATATCAAACGCGTGGCGGGCGGCACTTGGCCAAACGCGGTGTACAAGCATCCGGCCACGCCCGCGATGTCGTCGAGTAAACCAGCGGCCGAGAGCGTGACGTCGCGCGCGGGCGGGAAGGCGCGGATCAAATCGCCGAGGGATGCAATCGTGCGCAAGGGCGTGATGGCTTGCTTGACGCTGATCGCGGAGAAATTCGTGAGCTCGCGAATGGCTAAGTTCTTATGCACGGCCACGCGTTCGGCGTGACGATCGAACGCGTGCATCAAGGCCATGCCGGTTTTGGTGTCGTCGCCTTCCACCAGCATCGGTTTGCGCGGTGGCTCGTTCACCATCAAACGTTCGCGCGCGACCTCGGCGATGCGTTGCAAATGATCGATGCGCTTGAAGTTGGTCAAGATGCCGATGCTGTGCTTGAACCAACGCGCGGGCACGTCCTTGAGCGTGTCGACCATCGCTTGCAACTCGACGGGAATGTCGTCGTGCTGCGCGCGGCAACGCGGCACCGGGTCGTCCACCTCCGAGGGTTGCGCTTGAAGCACTTGCGTATCGACCAAGGTGTTGGTCAGGCGCGGCCGGCGAAACACGAGGTAAGGCACTTGCTCGGTCAGGATGGTTTTGCGTTTGGCGATGAGCGCTTGAACACGCGCTTGTTCCTCGGCCAGCAAGGCGCGCGCGACCGATAAGTCGTGTCGCGCTTCGGCGATGCGCGCGGCCAGGCTTGCGAGCATGCGTTCAATGCCCGCCATCACTTGCACGATGCGCGCACGCGCGGCGATCGCGTCGCGTTGCAAGCGCCGGTAATCCTCGGCGCGCATTTCCACGCCGCGCAGAAAGCGCACCATGCTGTCGATGGCTTCGAGCCCGCGCGTGAAGTAACCCGCTTCGTGTTGCTCGTTCGCGCCGGGGTCGACTGCGTCGAAATCAAACAACTTACCCGCGGCCAGCAATTTGCTCGCGTTAATGGCCGAGATCGGCACCGTCGGGTCGGGCTCGCCGGCCGCGTCCTTGTCCTTGAAGCCGTACACGTCGATGCCGTGCAAGGACACGCCCGTGGTTTGCAACAACGTCAAGCTATTGGTGACGAAGCCCGTCTTGCCAGTGGCCGAAGCGTTCTTGGTCTCGACCGCGGCCGAGCCTTCCAAACGCTTGCCCACCGTGACGGTATTAAACGTAGCCGCGTACAAGCTTGAGCCGGTGACGTCGTCCGTTGTCGGGCCAGTGGATACGATGGGAATGGCGGTTTTCGCTTCCACCGCGACACCGGTCTTCGCAAGCGAGGCATCCAACTCGGCGATCGATCCGCTGATCACCCGCGCGCCGAGCAAGGGCTTGGACGTGAAGGTGGATGTCGCGGTGAACATCGGCTTGATGGTGGCCGAGGCATTGAACATGCCGGTGCCCGTCAACACGCCTCGCACGCGACCAGTGCCGCTTGGGGCCGCGCCCGGCGTGGTGCGCCGAATCTCGATGTCGCCCCCACCGTCGCTTGGTGGAGGCGGCACCCGCGTCTCCTTGGCGCGCTTGAAGTAATCGTCGAATTCCTTTTCGGTGGCCGCGATGCTGGTGCTGCGTTGAACGAGTTCCGACGCGGCGGGCGAGGTCAACAACTGCCCCGCCTTCTCGCTGCCGAGAATGCCTTGGCGCACGCGGAAGATGTCGGTACGCGCGCGCAAGAATCCAAACTCCACGTGATCGTCGGACGCCGCGATGCGCGCGTTCATGCGCGCGATGAAGGCATCCAAGCCTTGTTCGATGAGCGGCGGTTGATCGGACGGCTCGATCTTTTGCGGCGTATTGCTGGTGGCCGGAATCGGCTTGCCGTTCGCGTCGAGCTTGTTGCCCGCGCGATCGATCGCGGGCCAATCAACGCCCAGTTCGCGCACCAAGCCGCCGGGTTGACGCAACCAGCCGGCGACGAGTTGTTCGATCTCGGCGACTTCGCGCACGTCTTGCGGATTGGGCACCTTGTCGCGCGCGATACCGGTGATGGGTAGGCCATACCGCGTGTCTTCATCGATGGGCACCGCGCCTTGGGCTTGGACTTCCCACGTCCATTCATTCACGCGCAGGCTGGCATCGCGCGCGGCGTTGGGGTGTTGGGTGGTGGCGCCCGCCGGAATCGCGTCGCTCAACCAATAGCGTTCAACGCCATTGCTTAGTCGGCCGGCGTAACCCCAGGTCACGCGCGCGGCGCGGCTGCCGCCCGCGATGCCAAAGCGCATGCCGACCAAGGTCAAGGTATCGCGCTTGAGTTGCGCAAGCGGCACGACAAGGCGCGTCCACTCGCCCGTCTTGGGCAACGGGCCCATCCATAAGGCGGAGTTCGCCGGCGGTTGCGCGCCCCATACGAGCGGCAGCAAGGCAGGGGTTTCTTGCGTATCGAGTTCAATGCTAATGGCGGGCGGCGGCGTATCGACGCGCACGAACACGAACAGGGCATCGGCCGTTTGCAGCTTGAGCCGCGAGGCCGCGTTGAAGAAGCCGTGTTCCTCGGTGGCCTCGCCGGTGGCGGCGGACACATGCACGCGCGCGAAGGCGATGGCATCGGCCGCGCCGGTTTCGTCGGGTAAAGACTCGGGGTCGTCTTGCGGGTAATCGGGAAAGGCGCCGGTGACGGTTTTGTTCAACACATCGAAGCGACGCCGCAAGGCATCGCGACGCGAAAGCAAATCCACGCGCGCGGTTTCAAGCCGCGCGATTTCGCGCGCGAATAAGGGATGCACCTTTTCATCGAGCTTAAGCAGGTCGGGCTCGTAATATCGCGACTCCACCGGCACGAGTACTTGCACTTGGTCGCGCAACGACAAATTGAAAGGCAGCAGCGGCGCCGATTCATTGAGCAACGTGTCGACCATATCGACCGGCACCGGCTGCACTTGCACGTCGAAGTTAGGCGGAAAGACGAATTGCCGTCCGCCGATGAGGTCCATCGAATCCTTAGGCACAACGCCCGCGGGCGGCAGCCAATCGAATTGCTTGGCGATGTTGGCGGCGTTGCGTTGATCGGGCGGCAATTCACCGAGGTGTTCGACGAGTTGCGCGACGCGCGCTTGCCATAAGGCATCGTCGCCCGCGCGCGCGACCAAGGCCGCGCGATTGCGCCGCCCTCCTCCTTGGCGCACGACCGCGTTGCGGTCGGCGAAGACGGGGTGATGCGCGTCATCAAAGCCCACGATCGCGAGCGGCACGCCCAAGGTTTCCCATGGCCATACGCGCGTGCGCTTGCTTAACTCCAACTCGCGCGCGGCGATCTCGGCTTTTTGTTCATCGCTTAGTTTGGCGCGTTCGTTCCATACGCGGATCGAACGCATCGCTTGAATCGACGCGCGCTCGCGTTCGTTGTTGAACACCGCATATGCAAGCCGGTTGCGAAAGCGCGGGTCCATCGTGGTGCCGTCCGCCGTCCATGGCGGTAACGAGGCGTCTTTCGGCCACGGCACCCAAGCGAGCAAGAAGCCGTCTTCCCAGGCAAGTTCGGAAAACACGTTTTCGTCGGTGGCGTTCGGGCATGGCGAGTCGATCTCGCCACTGCGGTCGATGGCCACCGTGCGTGGCATGGCCACCAGCACCATCGCGTGCGGCAGCAAATCAAGCCGATTGATTTCCGCCGACCCTAAGCGCGCGATGCTCACGAGTTTTTCAAGTGCGTTAAGCCGATTCCAATCGCGCGTGGGATCGGCTTCGATGATCGCGCGCAGCACCGCGTCGATCTCGGGCGCGAACACGGGCAGGTCGCGATACGGCACGCGCAATGGATACGCCAATTCGATATCGCTGCCGTCGCTCGCGATCGCATGGCCGGGCATGAGCACGAGCGCGGCTTGCTCGCCCGCGCCTTCCAGCGCGACCTCGAAGCCTTGCACCACGCCCGGCGCGACCGAGCGGCCTAATAACTTCGCATCGGCGATGCGGCTGCGTTGCTCGTCGGTCAACGCCACATGCGTGAGCGCGCGTTGCGCGAATAAGTTAAGCCGTTTGCGTAGCGCCGCTTCCGCGCCATCGCTACCGGTGGGCCGCACGTAGGGCGCGAGCGCCGGCACCGTGAGCAACACACGCTCGCCCGGAAGCGCTTTAGGTATGCCTTGCAACACTTGCATCGCGGTCTCCGAATGTCTTAGGACTTAGGACTGCGCGAGCTTGCGCAACGCGTCCACGTCGCCTTCGCTCGCGGCCTTGGCGATCGCGCTACCGAATTCCGCGCGGCGATCGGTCGGCAACAAGCGCGCGGCGCGGTCGAGGTCGGGCGCGACACCGCTTTCCTCGATCGCCTTCACCGACTTATCGGTCGTGAGCTTCTTGCGCGTGTCGTCGTCGGCGCCGTCGATCAAGGCGTCGAAGCCCTCGCCCAGTCGCGGATCGCCGAAGCGGCGCGCGACGTCGAGCACGGCCGCGTGGTCGTACTTAGGCGCATTGGGTTCTTCGCTCGTGCTCGCATCGCGCGCCTTGACCAAGGCGGTGAAGGCACTGCGACGCAAGATGTCGGACGTGGCTAGCACCTTGTTCGGCAAGGTGGGGGACACGCCCAAGCGCGGCGCGGCTAATAAGTTGACGACCTCGGCTTGCGCGAGACGCGGCAACGGCTTGAGAAGATTGTTGAACTCGCCCACGCGTTTGTCGGCTTCGGCGCGCTTTTCCACTTCGGCGTCCAAGGTGCTTGCATCGCCGCCGAGTCGCAACGTGGTGCCCGAAATCTCCGCCGTGTACGGCAATTGCCGCTTACGCAAATACCAAAACATGCCGCGCCCAAGCGAAACGCGATCGGCAGCCGCGCGCGCGCCATCGATCGCCAGACGCCACGCTTCGGCGATGCGTTGTTGTTCGGGATCGGTGGGTGGGTTTAGCACCGGCTGCGCCAAGCGAATCAAGCTTTCAAACGGCGAGCGCTTGGACAGCAGATTGCTCGCCGCCGCGCGCACCGGCCGCACCACGCGTTGCAAGGCGCGCTTATGCGCTTCGAGTTCCTGCCGCGTGACGGGCGCGACGACGAGGATCGACACATGGTCCAGGTCCGCGTCGTCGGCATGCAAATCGAGCGGCGGCAAGGCAAGCGCGTCTTGCACGAGCGCGGGCAATTCATCGCTTGGGATGAAGGCGAATTCCACGTCCACGAGCGGCGGGAAAAACGATTGCAATAAGGTTGGCGCGCCAAACACGTTCTCGAACCGAAACGACGCGGCCGGCACCTGCCCCACGGGCGGTAACACCTCGAAGTAACGCGTGGCCGCGAAGCCCGCTTGCACGGCCGACGTATCGATATCGTCGAGATGCTCTTGGTATTGCTTGATCCACGACTCAAGCAAGGCGCGCGGGCGAGGACTTAGGCCCGCCGTCAATGTGGATTCGGCACCCACTTCGCGGCGAACCATGTACATATCCATCCAACGAATCGCGCCGCCTTCGAGATACACCATCGCAAGCGGCAACGCTTCTTGCAACGCGCCGGGCCGCAAGCGGTCGAGAAAAATTTCCCGCGCGACGCGCGCGCGTTTGGCGTCGGCGTTTTCAACGCCCGCGCGATCGGGGTAAGGAATGAGCGTGACGGCGGTGGCCTCGACGATGTCGCCATCGCGCACGGTGCGCGTGCCGTCCAACGTCGTTGGGTATGCCGCGACCGGATTCGCGCTGAACTCCACCGAACGTAACGCGAGCACGAACAAGCCGCTGCGATTAAGCGTGGCCGCCGTGGGCAAGAGTTTGATGCCGAGTTGCGCGTCGATCTGCTGACTCGTCGGAATATCGTTGAGCCGCACGTCGGTCGCGTTCGCCACCGCGACTAAGTCGCCCGCCGGCGTGATGCCACTGCCCGCGCCAATGCGAATCAACGGTGTTTGCCCGGTGCCATCGGTGCTTAGGCTGACTTCCAATCCGCGAATCACGCCGGCGCCAATCGCTTGCGCGAGATCGGACTGCCGCGCGCGGATGTAGTCCTGATCGGCGATGAGATCGTTCGCGGTGAGAAAGCGGCCGTCGAAATAAAACGGCCGACGCCGTCCGCTATCCACGACCAAGGCCCCGGCATTGACTTGCGCGGCGAGCAAGGTTTGATCGGCCGCCGACTTCACCGTGATCTCGTTGCTGCTGTTGGTAGGCATAGTGAATCCTTTAGGAATTAGGTCGCGCCGCGCCAAGCGTCGGGGTTGAAGACGATTGGCCGCAAGCGGTTGTCGGCCAGGTCTTTATCGCCAGCGGGATCGGCAAGCCGCGTGTCGTCAAGCGTTGGAAACGCGCCCGCGCTCGCTTGCGTGACGGGCAGCGTGATGCGCGCGAGCAGCACGCGGTCCCAATCCGATTCGCGTGCGTGTTCGCGCAACTTAGGCAAGCGCGTGGGGTCGGTCGGGTCGGGCGTGGGCCATGCATCGAGCACCGACTCAAGCGCCCAGGTACGACGCGCGGCGGCGATTTCATCGGGGTCGGTCAGGGTGCCGATCTTCGCGCGCAGTGCTTCCAAGCGCGCCGAGCGTGGCGCGGGGATCGCGAGTTCGGTGCTGGTGTCGTTAGGGTCGTTTGGATTCACGCGCACCGCGTTCGCGATCGACAGCGTGAGTTCAAACGCATCGGCCAAGCGCGAGGGCACGACGTAATCCGTCGCGTTGAACGGCCCGGCCGCGAACGCGGGAGTCTTGCCGTGCGGGCAAATCACGAAGCGCGCGAAAACATCGAGCGCGAGTATCGCGGGCGTGTCGCGCACGGCGGCGATTAAGGCCAGCCGCGCCGCATCGGTGGGGGGGCGCGCGTCTAAATCCGCCAACCAACGCTTGATGCGCAGGCATTGAATAAAGCGCACCTCGATCAATCGACCTAAGCGATCGAGCGCAAGGCCCGGCTCCACATGCACTTCAAGCTCGGTATTGGGTTTTGCATTCTCCGCGCCCGCGTTGAGCGTGAGCGGACAACTCACGCGCAAGCCCGCCAAGGTGCCGTGCCCATCGATGGCCGCGAGCACGCGCGCGAGACGGCCGCGCACATAGCGCTGTTCATCGGCGAAGTCGGTCGCGTCGAGCAGCACGCCGGTGGCGTAGTTCACGCGCTCGGGTACGCCACGCGGCGCGAGCGCATCGGCGACCAGGTCGTCTTGCTGTTCTTGCGCGAAGCTGCGGTCGATCGATCCCATGATGTCCTCGTGGATTTCTAATGATTCAGTTCTTAACCGCCACGCACGACCACAAGCACCACTTGCGCGGGCACGCTTTCACCGCTCGGCCCGCGCACGACAAGCCGCGCGACATACCGGCCCGGTTTGAGCGAAGGGTCGAGCAGCACGCGCGGTTCGCGCGAGTCGAGCGGTTGGCCGAGCTTGAGCGTGTCCATCGCGGTCTCGTTAACGACTTAGGCTTGCAGCAATTCCCAGCGCCACAACTTGACCTCGCCGCCCACGTCGCTCGAACGTTCGCCGGTCAAGACGAAGGCGCGACCGAATGGAATCTTCACTTCGGGCTCGGGGTTGCGCGCGCCGGCGGGGTCGATCGTGTCGATGACGGCGGTGGGCCGTTCTTGGTCTTCCACGATGATGGTCACCGTCGCGGGCGCGGATTCATTACCCGTGTCGTCGCGCACGATGAGTTGAAACACATGCTTGCCGACCTTAAGCGGCGCGTTGGCCGCGACTTGCACGTCGAGCAGCGGCTCGGGCGCTTCAACCTTGGTGTCGGTACCGGGAACGAACTTGGCCATGGCGGTTTCTCCTAACGAGTCGTGAATTTATTGAGGGGGGCGATAGGTCCAGCGGTACAGATCGATCTCGTGCCCCGACGCGGCCGAGGACTCGCCGCCATCGAGCGTGAAGGAATCGTCGGTGCCCACCGTCGTGCGGTCGGCGCGAATGCGTGCGACGGGCGGCGGTATCGCGGGCGCGAGCACGTCGTCGAACGCGCCCGCGTGCGCGTCGAGCGAACCTAAGCCTTGCAAGGTGTCGCGGTAGCCGAGTTGCGAGGCCTCCACGCGCGCTGGCAAGGTCGGCTCGGGCGCGCGCAAGAAGGTGTCGGCGCCAATCAACGACGCCACGCCCGCGATGAACGGATATTTCGCGCGCGTGATGTTGACGAGCACATGCGCGGGCGCGCGCGTTTGCGCGACGCGCCGAACGAGGCCGTATTCATCGTCATCCACCGCTTCATGCACGAGCACGGTCGCGCGAAACGCGAGGCCGTCGTACAAGGCATGCAACGCGGCTTCGCGTTCGTCGCGCTGGCGCTTGGCTTCGAGCGTGGTGGCTTTAGGATCCACGCGCAGATCGCGAAACAGCGCGAGAAACGTCTTCACGTTCTCGTCGCCCAAAAATAAGGAATCGCCGACGAATGAATTACCCGATTGGGTAATGCCCGAGGTCAGCGGATCGCTCTCGTCGCTTAAGTCCGCGCCGAGAATCGTCGCGAGTGTTCTGCGCAAGCGCCAATGTTCGACGACGACGAGACGCCCCTTCGTTACGCCGCCATCGGTCGCGATATCGAGCGCGAGTTGCATGCCGGCGAGCGTGCCGTGGGTTTGCGCAAGACGCGGCGCGTTCGCGATCATCAAACGCGCGCGCTCGGTCGGCGTGCCGGGCTCGAGCGCGGTGCCAATCCACGTGCCTAGCCATTCCAATGCATCGGGCGGACACGCATGTGGATCGGTCAGTAAATGCGCGAGCGCGACGCGGTCTTCCAGCGCGGTGAAGTCGTGCTCGAACAAATGAATGAAGCGTTCGAGAAAGTCCGCGCCGGTGGCCGTGCCTAAACGATCGGCGGGCGGGCCATAAGTAGTTTCGTGATACAGCGCGGGCAAGTATTGATCGCGGTAGGACACGCGGCCGCCATGCGCGCGCACGGCCACGAGTTCGGGCGAGGCGCGGCCATCGCCAAACAGCTCCACCGCGATCCACAGGCGCGGGCCTTGCAAGCGGCGCACCGCTAAGCCCGCGCGTTGAATCAGCGCGGTGAACACGCCCGTGCGGCCGGGTTCGCGTTCGCAACCAAGCAAGCTTTCGCCAAACGGGACTTCGCTTGCGTCTTGCATCCATGCGGCTTGCGGCGTGTCGCGCGGCAATGCGTCGAGCACCGCTTGCGGCAAGGCGCGCCTGTCACCCAGCACATGCGCATGCCAATCGGTGCGCGCGCGAGGATCGTTAGGCGCGAACGCGGGCGGGCCGCCATCGTTCGCGGCCAACCACACCACCATCGCGCTGCCCGCGGGCACGCAGGCCTCGACAACCAAGCGGTGCCACACGTTGGCGGGGTTGCGCGTATCGATCACGCCCACGGCATTGCGAAGGCGCGCGCCGGGAATGCGGTCGTCCTCGAAGTTCGCGACCACGCCATACGCATGGCGCGCGGCGGCGCTAATGCGCGCGACCGGCGCGGCGCGTTTTCCTAAACGAACGTCGTCGACTAAGTAATGCAAGCGCATGCCCGCGCGGCTGTTGATGAACGGGCCACCATCCCACCGCGCGAGCGGATAAAAATCGCCTAATGCATACGACGCATCGGGCGCGAGTGCTTCGGGGTCGTTAAGCGCCGTGCGCAAGGCCGGCGAGAAGCGATGCACGAATACGCCCGGATCGCGCGGCGGGCGACCCGCTTCCTCGATCACGCCTTGCGTGGCGACCGCGAGATGACGTGCATCGAGCCAACCTACCGTGTGCGGAAACTTAAGACCATTCAATACCCACGCGATGCTCAAACGCCCATCGCCACGCAGCATGCGAACGCGCGCGCCGCCATTGGCCTTACGCAAACTCAAGGCGACGACCACGCCTTCGCGATTGCACGCAATACCCACCGGCCGCTCATCGCTTTCGAAGCGCGCGGGAAAGATGAACGCATGCAAGGCGCGTGGATTGGACTCGCAGCTTTCGAATCGATCGTCGCGTTCGCGCACGACATCCACGCCGGTGGTGAACGGCGGCAAGCCCGTGATGCGTGCAAGCCGGCCTTGCACGACATCAAGCGCGACGAGACCACCGCCCGGCAAGGCCGCGAGCTTGTGCGCGATGAAGCCATCGATCGCGAATCGCGTCGGCTCGAAGCGCGCGCGCAAGTCAATGAACCACAACGCGTCGCCACCCGCGACCACCAAGGCATCGTCGTCGGTCACCGTTAGGTCGGCGACGGGCGCGGCTTCGGCGGGCAAGGTCAGCGCGATGGGTTCGAGCTCCGGATGTTCATCGGCCAACCTAGGAATCGACATGAGGCGCGCATTGACGCGGTCCCAATACACGACGTTGCCGCCCGCGTCGATCGCGGCCGCGGGTTCGAGCACGACGGCTTCGGTACTCGCGCGCGTTTCCTTAAGCTGGAATTCACCGACGCGACTGGCTAAACGCACGGCGGTGACCTTGTGCGTATCCGACGCTTCCACCGCCAGCGCGCGCGAGCCTTCGGGCGCGTTGGCATCCACGGCCAAGCGCCAGCCTTGCAAGCCGGCTTCATAGCCGAGGCCGAAGGAGCGCACGCCGTTGGAATCCATCAGCACAACTCCGGCACGACGGGCATGAACACTTCGTTGCCGTCACGCTCGCCATACGGCTGCAAGACCGAGCTTGGCGAGTCCATGCCTTCCACCACGGCCAAGGCGGTGAGTTCGGGCAGCTCCCATGCTTCGAGTGCAAAGCGCGTGACGATCTTGCCCGCCCCGGGCAACTCCACATACTTACCCGCGCGTTTTTCAAACAAGCGCACGGGCGCGACACCCGCGACGCCATTCACGCGCGCGACCGCCACTTCAAGCTCGCGATCGGTCAGCGGCCGGCCCAAGGGATAGCCGCCATCGTTCGTCATCGTTTGTGGCCAGTCGCCCAACAAACCGCCCACGCCTAAAGGCAAGGGCCACAAATAGCGACGTAAGGCCAAGCGCACATCGCTTAGGACTTGTTCGCGCGCATGCCCTTCGCGAATTTGCACGCCGACCGATACGCCTAAGGGTTTGTAGACGCAGCCAATCACGTACAACTCGGTGGCGAGCGGACGGCGCACGCTCAAATACTCGTGCACGGTTTCGAGCAACGGCCGATCGGCGCGCGGATACGGCGCGGAAAAATCCACCGTGCCACGCGCGGGCAACACCATGACCGAGACCACGCCCGGCACATCGCTTTGCCGTTCGTGCGGTTTAAAGCGCGGCAATACGTCCACGCGCCCGACTTCCACGCCCGGTGCTTCGCGCGCGAGCACGCGATGGTCGGCCGCCGTCACCGCGCGATCGCGATGGGTGAAGTACGAAGGAATACGCCGTTCGGCCTCGACCAAACGTTCGGCATCCGCGCCACCTGAAATCGGCAACGGTTGGCGGATGGTGACTTGCGGATCGGGCTTGCGTTTTTGGCCGGTGACTAAGTCGATCAAGCTATCGAGCTTGCTCACCGCGCCGGGCGGCAGATTGCCGCGCACACCGCCACCCACGCGCAAGCCTTGCGCGGTGATGCGACTGCCCGCGCTTGGCACGCGGCCGTGCACGCCATCGCCAAACCGCACCGTGCCGGCTTCGGCGTCGAGTTGATAGACGGTGTCGAGAGGACTCGCCGACCCACAGTCATCGACCCGCGCATAACGCGCAAGGCCCGCGATTGGGTCTTGCACGACGATCTCAAGCGTCGCGGCGTCCACGCTGCCGGCCGCGCTCACGCCTAAGTCGAACACTTGGTCCGACCCGCCGTCGGAGGTACCAATCGCGCGACCAGGCAACACTTCGCGTTGCTCGATCTCGACCGCGTTGATGCCGACCCACGCGAGCTTGAGGCTATCGATCGGATATCCGGGCGCGATGCGTAACCGCAGCCAACTTACTAAGCGATCGGCGTCTTCTGGCGCATCCAAGCGCGGCGGTGCGTTGCCCACGCCAGCGGTAAGGTTCTCACGCGGGTCGTTCGACGGCGCGCCGATCATCGCAAGCGGCGGAAGACTAAGTCGTACGACGCCGTGGCGCGATAAGTGGCGCGTGGTGTCGCTTAAGGTTTCAAGCACCACGGTGCTTGGCACGTTGGCGTCGGTGGATGCAGTCGTCATCTCCCAAATGCCTGGGATTTGCACGCGTTGGCCCACGTCGGCGTCAAGCGGCGGAATATCGTAGGCAAGCGCGAGGCCAACGTTGATCGCGCGTGGCGCGCCATCGGCGCTTTTATCCAAGGTGTTGCGCGCGGCGGCTTTTAACTTAGGCGTGGGCGCGAGCAAGGCAATCCATAAGCAACGATCGACCGCGTCGGCGATCATGTCCATGCCGTCGAAGCGCGCGTTACCACCAGGGAAGGCCTCGGTCGTCACATAGCCCGTGGGCGTGCCGTCACGACGGCCATACACGGCTTGCAAATCGGGCAACAACTTATTGAACGCGCCGCGTTCATCGTCGTCGAGCCGACGCTTGATGTAGGCGCGGCCTTCCAATGGATACGTGGTGCAAAACTGCTGCGTGGTGAACGGCGCGGGCTTGTCGATGGTGGAGCCCGGCGCGATGTCGAGCGCGACCGGCGCGGGCTCGGGCTTGACGTCGAGCGCGACGATGCCACGCGCGGGCACCGCGGGTTTAAGCGGCATGCCAAGCAAGCGCAAGAACGCAAGGCGTTGCCGTTCGGGAATTAAATTCGCGCGATACAGCAAGGTATCGCCCAGCCACGCGAACAGTTCGATCAACGTGCGGCCCGGGTCGCCCTGGCGCGGGTTCGTCCATTCAGGCGTATGCGCGGGAATGCGCGAAACCAGCTCCGCGACTAAGTCTTCGAAGCTGCGATCATCGAGTGCGGGCGGCCTAATTGGCATGAGAAGACTCCATCGCCAAGGTCACGCCCACGCGGCCGGGTTGCCCGGTGCGCTTAAGGCGATATGCGATCTCCACGCGCACGCCGGTGGGCACGTCGGAGCCCGCGTTACTAATCGGGTCCACCGCGATGGCATCGACCACGATGCGCGGCTCCCAACGCGTTAAGGCGTCTTGAACTAAGTCGTGAATGCGACTGCGCGTGGCGACCGTGTTGGGTTCGTTAAGTAAGTTCTCGAGCCCGCCGCCGTATTCGGGGCGCATGAGTTGCTCGCCCGGCCGCGTGGCGAGCACGACGCGAATGTTTTCGCGCACCGATTGCGCAAGCGGTGGATAGTTTAGGAATCCGTTCTCGTCGGGCACCGAAAGCAGTGGCCAGCCGATCGGCTCCGGAAAGTTTTGACTAAGGTCCTCGGCCATGATCATTTGCTCTTCGGATAAGGAATGCAGATCTTCAAGAACGGCAACCAGAAGAAGATCATTGCGAACAACGACAAGAAAATATTGAGCACGATGAACGCGCACAGCGTGATGATCGGCAGCGAGAACGAGCAGATCCAACCGATCTCCCAGCCCTTGCCATCGCCCTCGCCGTCGCGCAATTTCTTAGGATCCTTGCGTAGTAGGTTCGCGAGCTTGGGCGGCAAGGCGAACGCGACGTTGGGCTTCAGTGCCTTGAGCGCGTTGGGGTCGAACAAGTCGGGCATCGCGATCACCGGCACTGGCGCGCCCGAGGATTCCCACCACGGCGCAATCGTGTAAGGCTCGCTGTATTGCGACCACACCAAACGCGTGGGGCAGCCTTCGGTTTCGGCCTTTAGTCGAATAAACGCACGCAGCACGTAACGTGGTTCCTCGCCGGCGCGCGTGGCTTCGTAACGACCGGTCGCGGGCTTCACGCGCGCGTATTGCGCTTTGAGTGCATCGAGCGTGGCGGTGAAGATCGCATCGGCGATCGTTTGGCTCACCGCGCCCCAACGATGCGGCATGTTCAGCGTTGCGCCCGGTTCGGTATCGAGCAACACGCGTTTAGCCTCGCGCACGAAATCGCTCGCGGGCCGTGTTTTCGTTACGAGCTTAGGCACGCCCAGGACGAGTTCGGTCACATCGGTTTCGACATTGATCTTGGCCAGCTCACTCATGATGGTTTGCGCGGGCGCGGAGGTGCCGAACGCATCGAACTCGTGATGCAACTGCTGCAAGAACAAGGTGAGTTTGTCGAGGCTTTCGTACTCGGCATGCGTGATGGCCGAGGCTTGGCTTTGCGCGGCGGCTTTGAAGTCTTCGGACGTAAAGCCGCGATTGGCCAACGGTAATGGCGTGGCGCTACCCACCTTCAAGTACGACACCAAATGCTCTTGCAATTGCGCGCGCTCTTGCGGGTCTTGGCCGTAGTTGGGAATGTCCGGGCCGCTTTCGGTCATCTCGCTCGCGGTCACGGGCAGGTGAGCGAACAACACCGTCCTCGCCGCGCTATCGCACACCTCGGGCGGCGCGACGAACAGCGGAATCACTTGTTCTTCGACCGGCACCTTGGCGTTGGCGAGTTTCAAACTCCCCGCCGTCAGCACGCGTTGTTGACTCGGTGCTTACTCGTCCAGATACGTATGCCCAAGCGATACCGCTCGCGCGCGTCGGTCCACCTTCGGGTCGATGTCTTCATCGATCGCTTCCCAACCGTGCGCCTTGGTGCCCGCCTTAAGCCATGCGAGTTTTTTATCGCCATCGAGTTTGCGCACGACGATGCCCGCACTTTCGATACGCATGGGGTCCACGCGCGGCCACCCGGGCATTTCGCAAAACGCTTCGAGCACCACGCAATTAAAGACGCGCTGCACGGGTTGAAACAGACGCGGCATGCCATCGTGGCGCGGCGGTGTCTTAGTCCTAAGTTCCGCGTGCACGGGGTTGGCCAGGTCGGCCAATAAGCCTTCGATGAAGTCTTGGTCACGCCGCTCCACGATCAACGGCGCTTGCTTTTTGTCTTGTGGCGACAGACGCAAGCCCGCGAGCCATACCGTATGGTCGGGCGCATGCACGTTGGGCGATTTAAGCGCGAGGGTTTCGTTCATGGCGCTCACCACACATTGCCCGCGCCCGGCGTATAGCTCACGCCGACGACCGCATTGGTTTGCAAGACATCGCATTTGACGATGCCCGAGAAGTTCGACATCGCGGCGTCCACCTTCACCGAGCCCGCCGTCACATCCACGGTCGACGCTTGCACGCTCACCTTCGCGGCCGCGCGCACGCTCACGCCACTAGTGTCGAGCTTGACGGTGTTCGCGCCGCACACGATCTCGACCTTGCCGCCGCCTTCATCGGTCCTCGTGAGCGTGACGCCGCCTGGCGTCTCGCATTTGATGGTCGCGGTCGCGTCGCTTTGCTCGATGATCGAAATCTTGGTGCCGGCCTTGCCGGTGATGCTCCATCGATCGACCTTGCCCGAGATACGTTCGGGCGGCGTGGACTTACCGTTCCATAAACCGCCCACCACCACCGGCGCGCGCGAATCGCCATTGACGAACACGACCAGCACCTCGTCGCCTTCTTGCGGAATAAAAAATCCGCCGCGATTTTTGCCAGCGAAGGGCGAGGCCACGCGCGCCCAAATCGCGACATCGCGATCGGTATCGGCCGCGTACAACTCCACTTGCACGCGCGCCGCATGGTCGGGGTCGTTCACGCTCGTTACGCGGCCTAAATGCGCATGCGCCAACGCATACGGCGGTACGCCGAATTCACCGAATGGAAGTGCGTCGCGTTTCATCGCTTCATGTCCTTAGGCCGGGTTGCCGAAGTACGCGCATTCGGCGCGAAACTCGGTGGTGTAGCCGCGCACCTGGTCGTACCGATGCGTGACGGCGGTCGCGTAATAGGTGTTGTCGAAGCGCGGCGATACGTCCTTCAACGTGAGGTGCGAACCCACACGCAGCGTCGGAACCCCCGTGCATTCGCCTTGCACGCGCACAAAGGCGCGCGCGCGATGCGCGAATTCCGCCTCGGCCAACGCATTCGCTTCCGATTGCGTCAGCGCCAAGCGATGCGCGACTTGCTCGACGCGATCGCCAAACACTTGATTGACTAAGTCCTTACCCGTGCGGCCCGCGCCGGGGCCAAGCGGCGCGCCATCGCCATCGCCCGACACCGCCTCGCCCGAGGAGGGATCAAAGCCCGTCACGCGTGCTTGTGTGACTTGATGCGCTAAATCGGCCATCACGCGCACGCGCACGAGTTGGCTATTCATGCGCAGCTCGATCGCGTTGCGTTGAACATCGGCGCGCGGCGATACATGCAATTCATTGCCGACGAGTTGCACGTCGGCCCCATGGCGCACGAGTAATCGGCGCAAGAACGCGAGATCGCTTTCATTGAGTTGCACATGCACCTTCGCGGTATCGCTCAAGCCCGTGACCTTGGGCGTGAGCCCTAAGCGACTGGCGATGTCCTTCGCGATGTCGGCCACGGATTTGTTCTCGTACACCGCGCTGCGACGGCTTAGGCGCGCGCGCATCGCCGCGTCTTCCGCATGCACGATCAAACGCGGCGGACCTTCGGCATCGGCCGCGAATTCAAACGCGCTAATGCGGCCCGCGAAAATCTCCGTGGGCGCCATGCTCTCGCCCGCATAGGTTTTGATCTCGCCGCCGAGCTTGAAAATTTTTTCGTCCTCGAACGCCAAGCCCGCGCTCGCGTTGGATTGCGTCGCCCAGTTCACAAAGCCAAGTTCGAGCGAGGACAAGCCGCCTTCATCCTCGTGCATCGTCATCGATTGCAACAAGGTGTCGAGCAATGCGTGCTGTTGACCATCGACCCGCACGGTTGGCTTCGCGCTGTACAGCGCGAGCGTGGAGAGCAAGTTCTCGCCCATGGATTCGCGTTCCGTTGCGTGAGCGACTTAGTCGGCGCGCAAACGTTGCGCGCGCCATGCATCGCGCGCGAGCAGTTCGCGCAACGCGCGTTCGTCCAACGCGCTCGCGGCGTTCGCCGAGGGCGTGGGCGCGTTCGCGTTGGAACTCGCCGTCGCGGGCGCGGCTTCTTCCACTTGCAAGTCTTCGATCATCACGGCCATGGCCATTCCTTAGTCGAAACGGATGCGCGCGTTCACGCCCACATCCGCCTTTAATCCCGCCGATGCGGTACCGACCACGCGGCCACCAATCGCGTATTGCGCGTTCGCGCTGGCGACGGTGGTGGTGGGAGTAGTGATGAAGCGCGTATCGATGCCCGCGCCCGGCGTGGTGCGGCTCGCGCCTAAGCCCGCGAACGCGCCCATCGACGCGGACACGCCGCGCGAACTGCTCGCGCTTGCGAAACCGAACGAGCCGCTGCTGGATGAGAAGCTGCTGGTGCTGAACGACGTGCTTGAACTTGCGCCAAAACCGGCCGATGCGCCCGCGCTAAAACTCGCGCTTGCACCGCCACCAAATCCGGCACTCGCGCCCGCGCCGAAGGAGCTCCCCGCACCAGCGCTAAACCCAGCGCCCGCACTTGCGCCGAATCCCGCGCTGGCTCCTGCCCCAAAGCCCGCGCCAGCACTCGCGCCGAACCCAGCCCCCGCTCCGGCGCTAAATCCGGCACCCGCGCTAAAGCTCGCGCCCGCACCCGCACCCGCCCCTGCCCCCGCCGAAAACCCCGCCGCGCCTTTTAATTGCACGCCCGCGCTTGCCACCGCGACCAAAGCCGCGCCCGGATTGCGCAAGCTCTCCATGCCGTTCTTGGCCGCCGCGTTGCGCCCGCCCGGTCCTAATGCCGACATGCCGCGCTTAGGCACGGTCGCGAGCGTGACGCCCGCGCCGCTCATATCGGCCGCGATGCGATCCGCGTTGTTTTGCGTGAAGTCTTGTTTGAGAAATGCGTCGCGCGCATGCAAGGACGACATCGCGACCTTGACCGTCGAGCGCAACGGCACGCCCTCGGCCGAGAAGAAATCGATCGTTTCGCGAAACGACTCGATCACGCCCTTGAATTTGAAATTGCCCCAGCGAAAGCCAATAAGTGGCGGCGCCGGCTGCGATGGCGGCGGATTCGCATTCGTCGGATTCACGTCGAGAAAGCGTTTGACCTTCTCGGTATCGCGACGCACGTCGCTGCCGTCGTGCGTCGTATCAAAGACTAAGTCGAACTCAAGCTTCGCAGTGGTTTGCGAAACGAATTGCGCGGCGTTCGCATCGCGCGCGGGTTTTTCAAGCGTGTTTTGAACCGAGTACGACAGCGAATTGGGATTGAACTGCACGACCACGATGTCATCGGCCGGCACGCCGTTTTCATCGACCTGGTCTCCGCGCATGCGAAACATGCGCGCCTTGCTCGCGTCGTCGATGCGCATGCTCAACGCCCTCCGCCCGTCGGCGCGGCCGTGCTTGGCGCGGGCGGCGGCGCTTCGGCGAATAAGCCTTCGTGCACGAAATGCAATTCCTCGATGCCGACCTCACCCGCCTTCGCATTGAAGTCGGGCGCTTTGAATTTGACGGGCATCGCGCGCTCCAACCGCCACACGATCTGCGGCCGGCCCGCCGCGTCCATTTGCGTAATGCGCACGAGCAAGCGATGCGCAAGCGCGCCGTTTTTCGGCGTCTCGGGGTTATCGGTTTTGGTCGCGGCGCCGGCAAACAATTGCCACCAGGCCCACAAGTCGCGCGCGGTGGTTACGCCACGTTTAAGCACGACGGTGGAAAACGTGACCTGCCCCGCGCGTTGATGCGCGCCGTAATTCAGCCCGCCTTCCTTGATCGCCTTGGGCTCCATCGACACTTCAAGGCCCGTCACCTCGGCGAACGCGCCTTCGCATAAGGCTTCGTCGCCGCTGGTTTCGCGGCTGCCGCCTTCGCGGCGAATCGGCGAGCGCACGAAGGCCACGTGAAACTTAAAGCCGATGAGCGGCGCGATGAATTTGTCGGCGGCGAGGATGGTGTCGGTCATGGTGACGTGTCCTAATTCCTTAGGCCGCGCGCAGCGCGTAGGTGGACACCGCGTCGCGCAAGGCGAGCACGACGACGATGCGTTGAATCGGTTGCGCGGCGAGTAATTCGATTTCGGCGATGAGGCGGCCCGCGTCGAGATCGTTTTGCGTCATCGTGTCGCGGCCGCAGCGCACGCTGAACGGCACGCCGTCGGTGGACAAGGCGCCGGCCGCGAGCAACACGCGGCCTAAGTCGTTCATGCGTTCGCGCACGCGCGCCCATAAGGCTTCGCCGTTGATGTCGAACGCGAATTCATCGCCCGCCACGCGCGCGGCTTGCATCACCACGTTGACTAAGCGACGCACCGCGCCTTGGCGCATGCGCGCGTCGGCCGAGCACGTGACATCGCTAAGCACTTGCATGCCGCGCGGCGCGAAGCCAAGCACGCACACGCGGTCGCCCAAGGTAAGCGTGCCGGCCCGCGTGATGACCTCGGCTTCAAGCGCATGCGTTTCGTCGAACACCGGTTCGGTGTTGAGAGCGCGTATCAGCGGTTGGTAGCTAATCGATCGAAACGAACCACGCTGCAATGCGCCGCGCGCGAGCACGCCGGCAAGCGTGCCTTCGGGCGCTTCGACGCCGCCTTGCGCGAGATCGGCCTCGCGCGTGACGAGCCATGGCCAGGCGAGTTGCAAGCGATCGGTCATCAACGCGGGCGAGTCGATGCCGTTCTCGCGCGCGAGCCAGCCTTGCTCGTCCATCCATGTGAGCCATGCGGTTGGCGCGGGCACGTCGCGGCCTTCGCCAACCAAGGGTAATGACGCGAGCATCAACACATCGCGGCGATGAAACGGCCGGCCTTCGTTCACGAGCACGCCGCAGGCTTGCGCGACTAATTTGCGCCAAGCATTGAGTCCCACCGACGTTAAACGCGGCGCGGGCAAACGCCGCCCCGCGAGTGGTGTATCGCGCTCGATCTCTTGCACGCAATCGTGAAACGCTTCGGGCACCGTCAGCGTCGAAGGCGGCGGCACCTCGGGCGGAATCGCTTGCGCGCAGGCATCGACCAAGTCGGGCATGGCCGCGAACGCGACCTCCTCGAGGCCATAAACATGTTCAAGCCCATGCCATTCGGCGGGCTCGGACGAGACCGGGCGCGTATCCACGTTCACATCGGCCAATACGCCAAAGCGCACGATGCGCGCGATGCCCGGCAATTGCGGCACGCGGTCGTCGTCGAGATCGATTGCGGTGGGCGCATCCGCATCGCCCGCGGGCATGCGCGGATCGGGAAAGCACGCGGCGAATCGATCGCGCACCGACGCGAACAACCCCACCGGCGAGCCCGTGCGCACGACCCATACGCGTTGCCCACCTTCGCCAAAGAAGGCCCGCACCGCGAGTCCTAGGGATGTCGCCACGCGCGGATCGCCCACGCGCCACGCGCGGTCCATGACCGGCCGCTCATCCCACGCGAACAACACGTCGAACACATCGAACGATTCGATCGCGATTGGCAAGTCGAGCAAGCGTTGCACGCGCAACCACGCCGCGAGTTCATCGTTGCCAAGCAAGCGGCGCGGCGTCCATCCGCGTTCGGCTAAGTCGTTGACTACATTTTCTGGTAGCGGCGTGAACGTCGCGCACGCGTGCACGAGTTGTTCGAGTTGCTTAGTTTTTCGCGCGGATTCGTCTGCGCCGTCGTTCTTAAAACCTAAGGTGTTCGCAAGCGCATCGCGTTCGTCGCTCGCGCTTTGTTCGACCACGCCGTTCACGAACGCGGTCGCCGAGCCAAGGTCCACGCTCAATGTCTCCACCGCGACACCGTTGATGCGCGCAAACCCCAACCCCCGCAACCAACGCGCGAGCACGACCGGCATCGCAAGCGGCGCCCGCGCGAGCGAACGCCGCGCCACCGTGCCGATAAAACATCCAATATCGGTACGGTTAGCCGAAGCCGCGCGCGGCGGCGCGACCTCGAAACTCAATGCCGGACGACGTGTGCTCGCGCGCATGGTGGATTACTCGACGAGGTAGCCCTCGCACGACAGCACGAGTTCTTCCATCGCCACGTCACCGCCGCCCTTACCCGCGAGCGTGGGGCCGGTGTACTTAAGCGGCATCGCGCCTTGCAAGCGCCATGTCGCCACCGGCCCGTTGCGGGCTTCGTCCATCACGTGAATCGTGACCGTGCGTTTGGCTTTGTAGCCTTCGGTGCGCGTGAGGTTGATCCAGTCGTACAAATTTTTAATCCCAACCAAACCGCGCTTGAGCGTGACGTCGCCCACCTTGTGCGTGCCGGGAATCTTGCGCACGTGGTTTTCGGCGTCGTTGCCGTTGCGGTATTCGGCCACCGTCATTTCGGTGACCAACCCCGAAACGTCGGAGAAGCCGCCGGCGATGCCGTCGCCTAAGTCCACTTGGAAGTTGAATGCGCCATACGGCGTGTCGCGTTGAATCATGTCGTGTGCTCCTTAAGGCGCGGACTTAGTTCTTCGCGTCGGCGGTTTTTTGGCCGATGCGGAAGATCACAAACTCGGCGGGCTTCACAACGGCCACGCCAATCAGGCAAATCAAGCGGCCGTTATCAAGATCGTTTTGCGTCATCGTCGTGCGGTCGCAGCGCACGAAGAAGGCTTCCTCGGGCTTGGTGCCGAGCAGCGCCCCGCTCTTCCATTCGTTGAACAAAAAGTCGCCAATCGTTCCGCGCACATTGGCCCACAGCAGATCGCCATTCGGCTCGAACACCGCCCATTGCGTACCGCGATCGATCGACGCTTCGAGGTAATTGAAATAGCGCCGCACGTTGACGTACTTCCATTCCGGGTCGCTCGAAATCGTGCGCGCGCCCCATACGCGCAAGCCGCGTCCGGGTAAGGCGCGCAAGCAATTCACGCCGATGGGATTGAGCAACTCTTGCTGACCGAAATTCACGTTCGGTTCGAAGCGCAAGGCGCCGC
>DASTRU010000090.1:0-2616 GCA_035761045.1 Burkholderiaceae bacterium
CCGACGACGATGTAGCCGCACACGGCGATGGCCCCCGTGGTACGCGACAACAGCGTGAGCGCCACCAACGGGCCGACGATGTTCACGAAGTTTTGCAGGTAAACGAATTGGCTTTGCGCGAAGTCGTACAAGGCGTGGCTGGCTTGCCCCATGCGGTGATGCACTTCGCCCGAGTGCCGTTTCTCGTGCCAGCCCAAGGGCAAGCTCACTAGCTTGTTGTACAACGCATCGGTAATGCCCGCGCGCACGCGCAAGCCCACGGTGCGTTCCAAGATGCGGCCCGGGCCATGCATCGACCACGCGGCGATATGCACGCCAAACACCGCGAGAATCAACAACGCGGCCGAGCCAAGCGATCCGCCGCCCGATTGTTGAATGCTGTTGATCGCCTGCGCGGCGAGCCAAGGCGCGCCGAGCTTGACGATTTGCGATCCGGCAAGCAGGCTCATCGCGCCGAGATAGCGCAAGCGCTCTCCGGCGGCGAATGTCCAGATCAAACGATAAAGGCCAAAAAGACTAATGGTCGGTGGCGACGAGGAAGCAGGTGCGGGCGTCATAAAACAGGTTCGTTAAGAAGCACGGTTCGTATGACGCGGATGCTGGTGGACACGCGGCTTAACGACGGTGACCGATCACACGAACTCGCAAGTCCGCATGGTCGCGATGAGACGTATCTAACGGCATCGGGTCGCGTGGGTGATTCGACCCCCGGGTATTTGTGGACCACGCGCGGGCCACCGTCGCCAAGCCGCGACGCGGTGTGAATTAAGTCGTGTAAATCGCGGTTTAGGCGGCGATTGACTCACGCGTGTCATCACGCGGCAGGCGTACCGTGAAGACGGCGCCGCATCCAGGACCGTCGCTTTCGGCCGCGATGGCGCCGCCATGCAACTCGACCAAGCCTTTCACCAACGCGAGGCCAATGCCTAAGCCGCCGTTGGAACGTTCGACCGTGCGCTCGCCTTGCTCGAAGAGATTGAACACATGCGGCAGTACGTGCGGCTCGATGCCGCAACCCTCATCCGCTACGCGAATCGTGACGGCATCGGGCTCATCGTTCACGCATAACTCGATCGTCGCGCCAGGGTCGGAAAATTTCACCGCGTTGTGCAGTAGGTTGACGATGATCTGCGCGATGCGCGTCGGATCGGCCTTGATGGGTCGCGCTTGGCCTTGACGCACGATGCGCACCTGTTGCTCGCGCTCGGTAAGTTGCGGTTGCAAGGTGTCGAGCGCGCTTTGCACCGCGTCGTCGATCCATAGCAACGTGGGGCGAATCACGATGCGGCCAGTGGTCAGGCGCGACGCCTCGAGAAGATCGTTGACGAGGTGCGTGAGTTGCTGCGTTTGCCGGTCGATGATGTCGTACAACCGACTCGCGCGCTCGCCATCGATGCCCCGCCGCAACAACGCGATCGAGGTGGTGATGGGCGCGAGCGGATTGCGTAGCTCGTGACTGAGCATGGCGAGGAATTCGTCCTTGCGACGATCGGCCTCGCGCAGATTGAGTTCCAACAGCTTGCGTTCGGTGATGTCGGCGTTCACGCCCACGATCGTCGTTACGCGGCCCGACTCGTCGCGCAAGGCGCGGCCCTTGGCCACGATCCAGCGAACAACGCCATCGGGCCGGCGAATGCGATGCTCTATTTCCGGAAACAGGCCGTGCTCGATGATCCCGCTCATGTTGCGCGTGACGAGTTCGCGGTCGTCCTCGTGTACCAAGGCGAGGAAACATTCGATTGGTTCGATGCCCGAGCCTTTAGGCAATCCCACCAAGGCGTATAGACCGTCCGACCATATCGCGGTGGCGCTCGACACGTCCCATTGCCAAGCGCCCATGCGGCCCGCTTCCAGCGCGACATCGAGCCGAGTGCGCTGCCATTGCAAGGCGCGCTCGGTTTCCTTTTGCGCGCTGACATCCATCGCGATACCCATCGCGTACGCCACGCCGTCCATGCAAACGCGTTGCGCGGAGACTAAAAAATCGATCAGACGTCCATCGCGATGGCGGTAACGCGATTCAAACGTATGCGTACCGGGTTGCTCGATCACCGTCTCGATGCGTTGCAGAAGCTGCGCGGCGGCCGGATGGTCGATGAGATTGTGCAGACGCAGGCCGGCGAACTCGTCGCGCGTATAGCCGAGCATTTGGTGAGCGACATCGTTGAAGCGATGAATACGACCATCGCGCGCCAGGATGAACACGCCCACCGGCATCGCCTCGAACAAGCTGCGCGCGCGTTCCTCGCTTTCGCGTAATCGCTGCGTGGCTTCGTGTCGCTCGGTAATGTCGGCCACCACGCCGACCAAGCGCACCACGCCCGAGGGCATGGTTTCGGAATAGGCGGTGAATTCAATCCATCGCCACGCGCCGTCGTCTTGACGACGAATACGGCATGGCACGGTCAGCGAACGGCGCTCGGCGAACGCGCGTTCAAATGCGAGGTTCAGCGGCTCGGCATCGTCGGGATGCAACACGCTGTTCACGAATTCTTCCGGGCCGATCGGGCCCAACGCCTTATCGCGACCGAAGATGCGATACATGCAGTCGTTTTCCCAAACTGGCACGCCTTCCACCAGTTCGAAGACGCCAAGCCCGAGCGCGTCGGTCGCTAA
>DASTRU010000091.1:0-4392 GCA_035761045.1 Burkholderiaceae bacterium
AATGATGGCGTCGACCGCCGTGACTTGTTCTTGTTTGCGTCGGCCCGCGCGACGCATGCCCGATGCATAAAGCTCGGCTTCGGTGATGATGTGGATCGCATCGTCGCCGTCGCCCAGGCTAAAACCCGTGGCAAGCGGTGCAACGCCAAGCCCTAAGCGAATATCGGATTCGATAAATCCCAAGAACGACTCCACCGACGCGGGCTTGAAGCCATATTCGGCGAAGAACTCGTGCATCGTGTCGCGTCGACCTAACGATTCGGCGACGATCAAAATTTTTCCGTGCGCCGTCGTGGCGAACTGCCGCAGGCCAGCGATGGGATCATTCGCGCGCCGATCAACACCTAATGACGGCAACGGCCGCGCAAGCGTTCCGTAATCACCACCGCCATGCAATGTGACGCGCGCATGCGGCTTGGCGAGCGTGAAGAAATCCTCGCTGCTTAAGTACAACGATTCGGGCGGCAATATCGGCCGTTCGCGGTCGGCGGCCAAGAAGCGATAACGCGATTGCGTGTCGGACCAAAAGCGTCGAATCGCCGCGTCCACGTCGCCCGCGAGCGCGATACGCGCATCGCTTGGTAAGTAACGCAAGAGCGTGGCGGTTTCATCGAAGAACAACGGCAAGTAGTACTCGATGCCCGCGCCCGCCACGCCGTGAGCGATGTCTTTATAAATTGTCGAGCGCGAGGGATCGCCTTCGAACGCTTCGCGAAAACGTTTACGAAACGCGGTGCGCGACGGTTCGTCGAGCGGAAATTCTCGGCCCGGCAACAAGCGCACATCCTTTACCGGATACAAGCTGCGCTGCGTGTCCACGTCGAAGGTGCGGATCGACTCGATCTCATCGTCGAATAAGTCGATTCGATACGGCACCACCGAGCCCATCGGAAATAAATCGATGAGTCCGCCACGCACCGCATATTCGCCGGGCGACATGACTTGCGATACGTTGGAATACCCCGCGAGCACGAGTTGCGCGCGCAGTTTTTCGGCATCGAGTTTTTGGCCTTGGGTAAACGCGAAGGTATAGGCCGCCATGAACGACGGCGGGGCAAGACGTTGCAATGCGGTTGTCGCGCCAACGATCAACACATCGACTTCGCGTTCGGCTAAGCGGTTTAGCGTGGCCAGTCGTTCGCTCACTAAATCCTGGTGCGGCGAGAAGGTGTCGTACGGCAATGTTTCCCAGTCGGGGAACACCGCGACGCGCAATTCTCGACCAAGCTCCTTCGCCCACCATGCGATCTCGTCGGCATACCGTTGCACGTCGGCGCCGCTCGCGGTGACGAGCATCAACGTGTGCTTAGTGTCGGCAAGCTGGGCAATCGCCAAGCTGTCGCTCGAACCCGCGAGTTCGGGCAATGCAAGACGTTGACCGGAAGCTGGAAAGGTCAGATCGAGTTTCATAGCGGTACAAACGAATACACCCCGCCGACACGAGACATGGGGTGCGGGCAGGGCAACGGCGGCGGATTGTGCCATGGTGCTTGCGATGAGTGACGCGTGCGAGAATCGCGCGATGCCAACTCATACGTCTCGTTGTTTCGCGTTAATTCCCGCCGCTGGGAAGGGTTCCCGCGTGGGCGCGGGGCGGCCAAAGCAGTACGAGCAAGTCGCAGGCCGATGCGTAATCGATTGGACGCTCGATGCGTTTCGCGCATGCGAGTCGATTGTCGCGACATATGTCGTTCTCGCACCCGATGATCAAAGCTTTACGTTTCACGCGAGGAACGTCGTGCCCTTGCATGTGGGCGGCGTATCGCGACGCGATTCGGTGCTCGCGGGTTTAAACGCCATCGCAAGCGACGTTAAACCCGATGATTGGATTCTCGTGCACGACGCCGCGCGACCGGGACTCACCGTTGACTTGCTGTCGAGGTTGATCGGCGAGCTTATCGATGATGCGGTGGGCGGTTTATTGGCCGTGCCCGTTCCCGACACGGTAAAGCGCATGAACGATCAACGGCGCGTTCATGAAACCGTGCCGCGCGATGGATTGTGGTTGGCGCAAACCCCGCAGATGTTTCGCTATGAATTGCTTAAGCGCGCATTAGACGCGCTGCCTAATGCAACCGACGAAGCAAGCGCTGTCGAAGCGCTTGGTCTTGCGCCAAAGCTTGTTCAGGGCAGCGCGCGCAATTCGAAAATCACTTATCGCGAGGACTTGGAACTCGCTGCTCATTGGTTGTTATGACGACACACGCACCGCTACCGTTTCGCATCGGAACTGGCTTTGATGTTCACGCACTCGTGCCGGATCGAAAACTCATCATCGGCGGCGTTGAAATCGCGTATCCGCTGGGTTTGCTTGGACATTCCGATGCCGACGTATTACTGCATGCGATTACCGACGCGCTGTTTGGCGCGGCGGGGCTTGGCGATATCGGCCGCCATTTTCCCGACACCGACGAGCAATTTAAAAACGCCGATTCGCGCGTGCTGCTACGTGAATGCGTGAAGCGCGTTAACGCCGCGGGATGGCGCATTGGCAATATCGACGCCACCATCATCGCGCAAGCGCCGAAGATGGCGCCTTACATTCCCATGATGGTCGAGCGTATCGCTCTAGATTGCGGAGTGAACGTGGACGCGGTCAACGTCAAGGCCAAGACGACCGAACGCTTGGGCTTTACCGGGCGCGGCGAGGGCATCGCGGCCGAAGCCGTCGCGTTGTTGATGCGCGACTAACGCCTCGCGCTAGCGCTTAGCGTCGCTCCAGCAATTAGGCGTCTCATACAAGCGCACGCAAACGAGTGTGAGCGTGTCGCCAAACCGTTGATGAAGCGCGGCGTCGATTAATTCAAACGCGTGCGCGGCCAAGTTCTCGGCCGTGGGCACGCGGTCAAGCACGACAGTCTTGTGATTGGGAATGCTGGAGAGCATCGCGCGTACCACGGCGTCGTCGCGCCACACCAAGAACGCGTGATCCCACGGATCGACCACCACGTCGCGCACGATGGTTTTGACGTCGGAGAAATCGAGCACCATGCCGTTGTCGGCGCGGCCTGGTGCATCGTGGATCGGGCCTTCGACAGTGACTTCGATCGCGTACCGATGCCCGTGCAAATGTCGGCATTGGCTGCCGTGGTCGGGGATTCGATGACCGGCATCGAACTCAAGACGCCGAGTGATTTGAATAGCCATGGTCAACGCAGCCCGATGATTTTGTGAGTTTGAAGCGATAGCCGCCAACGCGGATGAGCCAAGCAATACGCGATCGCCGCTTCGGTGTTTCGCATTCGATCGGGGCCGTCCATGGGTTGCAGCAAGAAGTGCTCGAAAGCTAAATCCTCGAATCGCTCGGGCGGTGCATCCGCTTGCGGATAAACGAGTTTGAGTTCGTCGCCGCGCGTTAGCTTTAAAGCAGCATTCGATTTAGGGCTTACGCAAATCCAATCGATGCCCGCGGGCGCCTCGATCGTTCCATTGGTTTCGATGGCAACGCTAAACCCGTGCGCATGAACGGCGTCGATCAGGTCGGAGTCAAGCTGTAGCAGCGGCTCGCCACCGGTAAACACGACGAGCTTGTGCGTGGACGCATGCGTGGGCCACAACGAAGCGATACGCTGGGCGAGTGCCTTCGCATCGTATTTGCCACCGTCGGTGCCGTTGGTGCCAACAAAGTCCGTGTCGCAAAACGTGCAAACCGCCGTCGCGCGATCCTCTTCGCGACCGCTCCATAAATTGCAGCCGGCGAACCGGCAAAACACCGCCGGGCGACCCGCTTGGACGCCTTCACCTTGCAACGTGAAGAAGAGTTCTTTGATGGAATACATGCGCGGCCCGGCGCGTTGGCATGAACGCGAAGGGCCGCGATTGTACGCCGCGTGCCTTAATCATCGGCACGCATTAGGCACATCAAACGTTTTCGGCGACGAGCACTTGCGCGGCCGCGTTCACCACCGACGCGATCCGGCCAACGTCCTTGAGTTGTTGCATCGTCATGCCGTTTTGCTTGAGCAACTCGTAATGGCTCTTGATGCAGAAATGGCATTTGCCGACCACCGACGCAGCCAAGGCGTACAACTCGAACCGCACCTTGGTCGTGCCACCGTGCGAGGCGTACGCATTCATGCGCAGCTGGGCGGGCGATTGTTGCAATTCTTTATCGCCGGTCATTTCCACGTAGGGGTAGTAGGCGTTGTTCATGCCCATCAAGGCGGCCGCGGTCAGCGCGGCGTTCGCCTCGACATCGGGTAACGCGCCCGATTGCCGAATCGCATCGACGATGAATTTCGACTTCGCCGCGAACGCCGCCGCAAGCGCGGCGCCTAGCGCTTCTTCTGGCGACAGAGAGCTGCGCGCGATCGTGCCGTCGAAGTTCAACCGAATGTCTTTGGCGTAGTCAGGTATGCGTTCTTTGATCGTATTCAGGAATTCCATCGTTTT
>DASTRU010000092.1:0-11551 GCA_035761045.1 Burkholderiaceae bacterium
TGTCGCCCAGATGATCTTCATCGCCGAGGATATCGGTCAGCACGGCAAACTTATTGCCATCCTTGATAAGACCCATCGCGATACCAGCGACGTGCGCCTTGAGTGGCACGCCCGCGTCCATCAGCGCCAAACAGCCACCGCACACCGAAGCCATCGACGACGAGCCGTTCGACTCGGTGATTTCCGATACCACGCGCATCGAATAGCTGAACTCTTCTTCCTTGGGCAACACGGCCGCAAGTGCGCGTTTCGCCAAACGGCCGTGGCCAATTTCGCGACGCTTCGGCGTGCCCATGCGGCCGGTTTCACCCGTGGCAAACGGCGGCATGTTGTAGTGGAGCATGAAGCGCTCGCGATACTCGCCCATAAGCGCGTCGATAACTTGCTCGTCTTGCTTCGTACCTAGCGTGGCGATGACCAAGGCCTGCGTTTCGCCCCGGGTAAACAAGGCGGAACCGTGGGTACGCGGCAACACCGAGGTACGAATGCTGATCGGACGTACGGTGCGCGTATCGCGCCCGTCGATGCGTGGCTCGCCTTCGAGGATTTGGCTGCGCACCACCTTCGATTCGAGCTCGAACAAGATGTTGCCGACTTCGACTTCATTCGGCGGCTGCCCGCCGATGCTCGCGGCTTCTTCCGCGAGCTTTTGATTCACGTCGGCGTAAATGGCCTTCAAGCGCTGACTGCGATCTTGCTTCTGACGAATACCGTAGGCCTCGCGGATCGCCGCCTCGCCGAAATGCTTGACGCGGTTGATCAACGCTTCGTGCTTGGGCGCGGGGGCCCATTCCCACGCGGGCTTGCCGGCGTCGCGCACGAGTTCGTGAATGGCGTCGATCGCCTTTTGCATTTGCTCGTGGCCGTACACCACGGCGCCCAGCATTACGTCCTCGGGCAGCTGGTCCGCCTCGGACTCCACCATGAGTACCGCGGATTCGGTACCCGCGACGACGAGGTCAAGGCGCGAGGACTTAAGTTGCGTCTTGGTCGGGTTGAGCACGTATTGGCCATCGACATACGCGACGCGCGACGCGCCGATCGGCCCGTTGAACGGAATGCCCGAGATCGCGAGCGCCGCCGAGGCGCCGATCATCGCGGGGATATCGGGGTCGATCTCGGAATTCACCGACAGCACATGAATAACGACTTGGACGTCGTTATAAAAGCCGTCGGGAAACAACGGACGCAGCGGCCGGTCGATGAGGCGCGACGTCAGCGTTTCTTTCTCGCTAGGCTTGCCTTCGCGCTTGAAGAACCCGCCCGGGATCTTGCCAGCCGCATAGGTTTTCTCGATGTAATCGACGGTTAGCGGGAAGAAATCCTGACCAGGTTTAGCGTTCTTGGCGGCCACGACCGTTGCCAGCACCACCGTGTCTTCCACGCTCACGAGCACCGCGCCGCTTGCTTGGCGGGCGATTTCGCCGGTTTCCAGGGTTACCGAATGTTGGCCGTACTGGAAGGTCTTCGTTACTTTATTGAACACAGCGTTCACCTTTTTCCTTGAGCCTGCGGGGTTGCGTGCGCCGCAGTTCGCACCATCGACAGTTGTCAAAACGACAAAGCCTGCGATGACGAAGAGTCGATCGCAGGCTTTTTCACGAGATTACACGTGGGACACGCGGCTTACTTCCGCAGACCCAATTTTTCGATCAATGACCGATAACGCTGAAGATCCTTGCCCTTGAGGTAGTCGAGCAGCTTACGACGGCGCGACACCATGCGAAGCAAGCCACGACGGCTGTGATGGTCCTTGATGTGCGCCTTGAAATGTTCGGTTAGTTCATTGATGCGCGCCGTAAGCAGCGCGACTTGAACTTCCGGGGAGCCCGTGTCGTTCGCGGCACGCGCATGTTCGGCAACGATTGTTGCTTTATTAGTAGTGGCTATTGCCATGGAAGGCCTCCTTTACTTGCGGTGTCGGAAGAGCCCATCTCCGCCGTTGCACCGTGCACCTTGGGAACGCTCGTAAGCGTTACTTCAAAGTAAGGCGGGATTGTAGCCGATGCGATTGATTCGTCCGACGGCGCTCGAAGGAAAGCCCTTATAACGCCCGCATCTAACCAGATGGAGGTTTTTACGTTCTCAAGTCAAAGGAGTCGCGGCAGCATCGGCGCCACTTCACTCATACCCATCGCGATCCCTCATGCTTACCCCCTTATCTTCGCTACGCAGAATCAGTTTGACGTTGGCTGCAGTCAGCTTGTTTGGTTGGAGCCATGTCGCCTCCGCGCAAAACGTCACGCTACTCAATGCGTCTTACGATCCCACACGCGAGTTGTACAAAGACGTCAACCAAGCGTTTGGCGCGCAATGGAAAGCGAAAACAGGCCAAACGCTGACGGTGCGCCAATCGCATGGTGGTTCGGGCAAGCAAGCGCGTTCGGTGATCGATGGATTGGAGGCGGACGTTGTCACGCTAGCGCTTGCCTACGACATCGACGAAATCGCAAGCCGCGGCCTTTTGGCTTCCGATTGGCAATCGCGCTTTCCGCACAACAGCGCGCCTTACACCTCGACCATTGTGTTTCTCGTGCGCAAGGGCAATCCGAAAGGCATTAAGGATTGGAGCGATCTGATCAAACCGGGCGTATCCGTGATCACTCCCAATCCGAAGACTTCGGGCGGCGCGCGTTGGAATTATTTGGCGGCTTGGGGTTATGCGTTACGCCAACCCGGCGGCAACGAAGCCAAGGCGAGGGACTTTGTGAAGGCACTGTACAAAAACGTGCCAGTGCTTGATTCGGGCGCGCGGGGTTCCACGACGACATTTGTCGAGCGCGGTATTGGCGATGTGTTGATCGCATGGGAAAACGAAGCATTACTGTCGATCAAGGAATTAGGCGCCGATAAACTCGAAGTGATCGCGCCAAGCACGAGCATCCTGGCCGAGCCGCCAGTGGCCGTCGTCGATAAAGTGGCCGACAAGCGAGGCACAACCGCGGTGGCCAAGGCGTATCTCGAATTCCTCTACACCCCACAAGGGCAGGAGTTGGCCGCCAAGCATTACTACCGCCCGCGCGATAAAGCAGCGGCGGCCAAGTACGCGGGTCAATTTCCGGCCGTCAAGCTATTCACGATCAACGAAGTGTTCTCCTCTTGGGCCGCGGCGCAGAAAACGCATTTCGCCGACGGCGGCTATTTCGACCAAATTTATTTGAAGTGACGCGTCGATGACGACAACCGCCAGCACGTTGAATCTGCCGATACCGCCGGCTTCGGCACCAGCATTTAGGTGGAAGCGACCGAGCGTGTTGCCCGGTTTCGGGCTCACGCTGGGCTACACCTTGTTTTACCTAGGGCTCATCGTTCTCATTCCACTGGCGGCCTTGGTGTTCAAGGCGGCATCGTTGAGCCTTGAGCAGTTTTGGACCACGGTGACCTCCGCGCGCGTGCTGGCCTCGTACCGATTGACGTTTGGCGCCTCGTTGATCGCCGCCTTGGTGAACTTGATATTCGGCTTGATCGTGGCGTGGGTACTCGTGCGTTATCAGTTCCCGTTTAAGCGTTTGGTCGACGCGATCGTCGATCTGCCTTTCGCATTGCCAACCGCCGTGGCCGGCATCGCGCTGACGGCGCTGTATGCGCCGAACGGCTTGATCGGCGCTTGGTTGGCGCCATTGGGCATCAAGGTCGCCTTCACGCCGCTGGGCGTGGTGTTGGCGTTGATCTTCATCGGCCTGCCCTTCGTGGTGCGTACGGTGCAACCGGTGCTCGAGGAAGCCGAGCGCGAACTGGAAGAAGCCGCAGCGATGTTGGGCGCAACGCGTTTGCAAACCTTCGTGCGCGTCATCCTTCCCACCATCACACCCGCGCTTCTCACGGGTTTCGCGCTCGCATTCGCGCGTGCGATTGGCGAATACGGCTCGGTAGTGTTCATCGCGGGCAATTTGCCAATGGTCTCGGAAATCGCGCCGCTGCTCATCATCGGCAAACTCGAGCAATACGATTACGCGGGCGCCACCGCCGTGGCCGTCGTCATGCTCGCGGTGAGCTTTGCGTTGCTGCTCGTCATTAACTTGCTGCAAGGTTGGCAACAACGCCGTACCGGGGGAACACGTCCATGAGCGCGGTCGCATCTCGCATCGAGGAACCGCGCGCGGTGCGCTGGGCATTGCTTGGCGTGGCCTTCGCGTTCCTTGGGTTCTTCCTGGTATTGCCGGTCGCCACGGTATTCGTGGAGGCGTTGCGCAAAGGCTGGGCGTTTTATCTCGAAGCCTTGCGCGAACCCGATGCGTGGGAAGCAATCAAGCTGACGTTACTCATCGCCGCGATTGCCGTGCCGCTCAATCTCGTGTTTGGCGTGGCGGCGTCGTGGGCGGTGGCGAAGTATGAGTTTCGTGGCAAGCAGGCGTTAATCACGCTGATCGACTTGCCGTTTTCCGTCTCGCCCGTCGTGTCGGGATTGATTTACGTGCTCGTGTTCGGCGCGCAAGGATGGTTCGGGCCGTGGTTGGCGCGGCACGATATGAACGTGATCTTCGCGGTGCCGGGCATCGTGCTCGCCACGATTTTCGTGACCTTTCCGTTCGTGGCGCGCGAGCTTATTCCACTCATGCAAGCGCAAGGTACCGAAGAAGAATTAGCGGCTCGCGTGCTTGGTGCCAACGGTTGGCAGATCTTCACGCGCGTCACGCTACCCAATATCAAATGGGGATTGTTGTACGGCGTAATTCTGTGCAACGCCCGCGCGATGGGCGAGTTCGGCGCGGTATCGGTCGTCTCGGGCCATATTCGCGGACTGACGAACACGATTCCGCTGCACGTCGAAATTTTGTACAACGAGTACCAATTCGCGGCGTCGTTCGCGGTCGCATCGCTGTTGGCTTTGCTCGCCTTGGTCACGTTGGCGCTTAAGACGTGGGTCGAATGGCGACACGGACATGCGTTGCGCCCCGCGATTGGCGCGGCGGAACGTCCGCCCGAGGCAACGGCCGTTTCCACTCCTACTACTTCCACCACCAGCCGCATCGGCTGAACGGCGTTTACGAGAGCACGTTATGGCGATCAAGATTCAAGGCGTGTCCAAACAGTTCGGTGCGTTTCGCGCGCTCGACAATGTCGATCTCGATATCGAAGCGGGCGAACTTGTCGCGCTGTTGGGCCCTTCGGGCTGCGGCAAGACCACGCTATTGCGCATCATCGCGGGCTTGGAACGCCCAGACCACGGCAATATTTTGTTCTCGGGCGAAGACGCCACGAGTCTCGATGTGCGCGACCGCCAAGTCGGCTTCGTGTTTCAACACTACGCGTTGTTCAAGCACATGACGGTGTTTGAAAACGTGGCGTTCGGCTTACGCGTGAAGCCGCGCGCCAGCCGTCCGAGCGAAGCGGAGATCAAGCGTAAGGTCACCGAGCTGCTTAAGCTCGTGCAACTCGATTGGCTGGCCGATCGTTTTCCCGCGCAGCTTTCGGGCGGACAACGTCAGCGCATCGCGCTCGCGCGCGCGCTGGCGGTCGAGCCACGCGTGTTGTTGCTCGACGAACCGTTCGGCGCCTTGGACGCAAAGGTGCGCAAGGAATTGCGCCGTTGGTTGCGCCGCTTGCATGACGAGCTGCACGTCACCAGCATTTTCGTCACGCACGATCAAGAAGAAGCGTTGGAAGTCGCCGATCGCGTGGTGTTGATGAACGCGGGCCATGTGGAACAAGTCGGCACGCCGGAAAATGTATGGGCGCATCCCGCGAGTCCATTCGTTTACGGCTTCTTAGGCGACGTGAATCTGTTTCACGGACGCGTGGACCGTGGACAGGCGGTGGTCGGCGGCGTGCGCATTCAAACGCCGGATCACGAACACGTCGAAGATGCGGCCGCGATTGCCTACGTTCGGCCGTTCGATTTGGAAGTCGAACGCTACGCGCCAGGCGCGCAAGGCATCCCCGCAACATTAATTCGTTCGTTAACGGTGGGGCCCATCGCGCGGCTCGAACTGTCGTGCGAAAACACCCAGCAAATCATCGAAGCGCAAATTCCAGCGGCGCTGGCGCGCGATCTACGCGAAGGCGAGCTGCTTGTCGTTCGGCCAACGCGCGCACGCGTCTTTCTTCGCGAGCCCGAACACGTGTGAGGCGTCGTCCCCACACTGCTGTAGACGCAAGTCCTAAAGCTTGTAACGATGGGGCCAACGTGGCATTTCGCCACGTACCGCACTGGGAGAATCACGATGAAATCACGTGCACTTTGCCTCGCGTTCGCGCTACTCGCTGGTTGCGCGTCTTATGGAAGTGGCGGCGGCGGCGCGAGTAATCCGCCGGCGCGCGTCGACAACGGCGCCTTGGTCGGCCCTAATGGCATGACGCTTTACACCTTCGACAAAGACTCGGCGGGGTCTGGCAAGTCGGTATGCAATGGGCCATGCGCCACCAATTGGCCGCCACTTGCCGCGCCTAATAGCGCGGCGTCGATGGGGGACTACAACGTCATCACGCGCGACGACGGCAGCTCGCAATGGGCTTACAAAGGCAAGCCGTTGTATTACTGGATCAAGGACCAAAAACCCGGCGATAGAACCGGCGACGGCGTCAACAACGTATGGCGTCTTGCAAAGCCGTAATTTTTATTGCCGTTTAATGCAGTCGCGGAAGCACTAAAAGCGCGGCTTTATAAACCACGAGCGCCCAGGTAAACCCAAGGCGCTCGCGGATTAACTCGAATGACGCGCGCAAGCGCGGCGGTTCACCAGTAATTCTCGACCGCCATGTGCCCTGGCTGACCCCGACGGCTTACGACATATCCCGCCTCGGTCAATTGGCCGCGAATGTCATCGACCATTTGCGGGTTGCCGCAGATCATGATGCGGCTGCGTTCACGATCAAGCTTCACGCCCGCGGCCTCTTCGAGCTTGCCGTTGGCCAAGGCACTCGTAATACGCTCATTCAACATTCCAGGAACGGCTTCGCGAGTCACGATCGGCACATACACGAGCTTGCCCGGATTCTCGGCGAGCAACTCGCCAAAGTATTCGTGGTTCTTCAAACCTTCGATCGTGTCGCGATACGCTAATTCCGATGTCTCGCGCACCGAGTGCACGACGATCAAACGCTCGTACTGCTCCCACGCTTCCAAGTCATACAAGATGCTGATGAACGGCGCGAGGCCGGTGCCTGAACTCAACATCCATAAGTCCTTGCCCTGCTCGAACCGATCGGTGGTGAGGAAGCCGTAGTTCATCTTCTCGACGAGTACCTTGTCACCCACCTTCAGCTCGGCAAGCTTGGTCGTGAAGTCGCCGTCCGGCACGACGATCGAATAAAACTCCAAGTGCTCGTCGTAATTCGCCGACGCAATCGAATACGCGCGCCAGACATAACGAGGACCGCTTTTGCCCGACGGATTCGGGCATTCATCCTCGCGATACAGCCCAAGCCGCGCGAATTGCCCTGGCGTGAACCGATATCCCGCCGATCGCGTGGTGCGAAACGAGAACAGGTGGTCTGTCCACGGACGTATCCACGTGATGGTTTCCGTCGTGTACTTATCCGGCGGAAGCTCGCCGGGAAGTTTTTTACGCGGAGCCGTGGCATCCGCCACATTGGGTTCGAGAGCTGCGCTTCCGTCCATGGTCGTCATTCGGTAATTAGCCCGGCGGCCACGGTGTCGTTGGTCGCCTCGTCGATGAGAATAAAACTGCCCGTTGCCCGCCGCTCGTTGTACACGTCGGCGATCACCGGGTGCTGGGTACGCACATTGATCCGCACGAGATCGTTGAGCGCAACCGGTGCATCACTGCTTGCGGCTTGCCATTCCAACGCGTGGATATCAAGCCGACCGGTAACCTCCGCCACGCGCGCCCGTGTTTCACGCGTGCCTTGGCGCAATACATAAGTACGCCGTGCGTCAAGCGCGCGGCTACCCAACCAGCACACCGTCGCGTTCAACGCCTGACGCGGTTCGGGCAATGCCTCGGCCGCGCGCACGAGCATGTCGCCACGCGAGATATCGATTTCGTCAGCCAACGACACCATCACCGATTGACCCGCGATGGCGGTTGCAAGTTCTTGCTCGCCGATGGCAAGACGCGTTATGCGCGAACGATGTCCCGATGGCAGCACCACGATCTGATCACCGACCGACAAGGTGCCCGACTCAATGCGACCCGCGTATCCACGAAAGTCCGATTGCGAGGGACGGCACACCCACTGCACGGGAAAGCGCGCGGGCGCGGCGTCGTCGAGCTGCGCCGATGGCGTGGCTTCGAGCAGTTCAATCAAGGTCGGGCCGTGATACCAACCCAAATTCGTTCCACGCTCGACCACCATGTCGCCTTCAAGTGCCGAGCACGGCACCGCATCGACCTGCGCCCGCGCTTCGGGATGGTGCGAGAGCCATGCCTGAAACTCGGCCACGATGCGCTCGAACTCGGCCTGGCTGTAGCCGACCAAATCCATCTTGTTGACCGCGAGCACCAAGCGACGCACGCCGAGCAAGGTGGCGATCGTCGCGTGACGACGCGTTTGCGGCAGCACGCCCTTGCGCGCGTCGATGAGCAACACCGCGACGTCGGCCGTCGATGCGGCGGTGACCATATTGCGCGTGTACTGCTCGTGGCCGGGCGCGTCGGCGATGATGAACTTACGGCGCGGCGTCGCGAAGTAGCGGTACGCCACATCGATGGTGATGCCCTGCTCGCGCTCGGCGGTTAAGCCGTCGGTCAGCAAGGACAAATCGATCGCCGACAGCCCACGCTTTTGCGCGTGCTTTTGCAGCGTCGCGATCGTGTCGCTCAAAATCGTTTTGCTGTCGTAGAGCAAACGGCCGATCAAGGTGCTCTTGCCGTCGTCCACGCTGCCGCAGGTGAGAAAGCGCAATACGCCGGCATCGTCGGCCTCGTTCACGCTTGCTGCGGGAAGATCGTCGCGTTTCATCAGAAGTAGCCTTCCTTCTTGCGTTGCTCCATCGACGCTTCCGAGGTTTGATCGTCCATGCGCGTCGCGCCGCGCTCGGTCAAGGTCGCGGTCACGGTCTCGGCCACGATGGCGTCGTAGTTGGCCGCCGTCGATTCCACCGGGCAGGTGCACGTGATGTCGCCTACGGTGCGAAAACGAACACTCATTTGCTCGACCGTTTCGCCCTCGCGCGCGGGCGTCAACGGCGTGATCGGCACGAGCGCGCCATTACGTCGCACGATGGGCCGCTGATGCGCGAAATAAATGCTCGGCACCTCAAGCCCTTCACGCGCGATGTATTGCCACACGTCAAGTTCCGTCCAGTTGCTGATGGGAAACACGCGCATATGTTCGCCCTTGGCCACGCGCGCGTTGTATAGATTCCAAAGCTCGGGCCGTTGATTCTTCGGGTCCCATTGGCCCCATTCATCACGGAAGCTGAACACGCGTTCCTTCGCGCGCGCTTTTTCCTCATCACGACGCGCGCCGCCGATCAGCGCGTCGAAACCGAACTCGGCGATGGTGTCGAGCAGCGTGACCGATTGATGGCGATTGCGCGATTCATCTTCCGAACGCAGCACGACACGGCCCGACTTGATCGAGTCTTCCACGCTACGCACGATCAACCGTTCGCCCAGCTCAGCCGCGCGTCGGTCGCGAAACTCGATGACTTCATCGAAGTTATGGCCGGTATCGATATGCACCAAAGGAAACGGAAAGCGTGCCGGACGAAACGCTTTGACCGCGAGGTGCAGCATCACGATCGAGTCCTTGCCGCCCGAAAACAATAGCGCGGGATGGCTCGTTTGCCCCGCGACTTCGCGCAGGATGTGAATGGCCTCGGCTTCGAGCCAATCGAGATGGGTCAGCGTACGCGTTCCCGTAACAACGCTCATGCGATTTCCTTAAGACGTATGACTTGGGCGCCATGCACATGCAGGCCGCATTCCTTACCGCCCTCTTGTTCCCACCACCAGCGCCCGGCGCGCACATCCTCGCCGGGCGTGATCGCGCGCGTGCAAGGCGCGCAACCGATGCTCGGAAAGAAGCGATCGTGCAACGCGTTGTACGGCACGCCGCGCGAACGGATGTAGTCCCACACCTCGGCCTCGCTCCAATCGTGCAGCGGGTTGAATTTAGTAAGACCGCGCTCGGCATCCGCCTCGCGCGCGGGCGTTTGCTGACGTGCTTGCGATTGCGCGGCGCGTAGGCCGGTGACCCATGCGCGCTTGCCCGCCAACGCGCGACTCAACGGTTCAAGCTTACGCACGCCACAGCACGCCTTGCGATGATCGACCGAGTCGTAAAACCCGTTGATGCCTTGACGCGCGACCAAGGCTTGCACCGCTTGCGCGTCGGGGAACATCACCTCCACGCAACGGCCGTAGCGTTGTTCGACTTGCTGCATCAACGCATAGGTTTCTTCATGCAAGCGGCCGGTGTCGAGAGTGAAGCTCGCGATCGGTAATTCGTAAGTGCGAATGAGATCGAGCACCACCATGTCTTCGGCGCCGAAGCTAGTGGAGAACACGGCCGGTGCCTGCGCGGCGGCTTCGCGCAACAAGGCGAGCGCCGATTCAATGCGTTCGCTCATGACGCGCTCTCGGTCGTTAAATAGCGACGGCGAAACCACGGCAAGGGCTGGCCGACCACGCCTTGATAGGCGTCGCTAAATTCGGTGAATGCGGCCAAGGCATCGTGCGCGTCACGATCTTCGCGCAAGGCAAAGCTCGTGAAACCCACGCGCTTCATTTGCAGCAACTGGTCGCGCAATACATCGCCAATGGACCGCAATTCGCCTGCGTAACCCAAGCGGCGCAGTAACACGGCGGTGGAAAATCCGCGTCCGTCGGTGAATACGGGAAAGCGCACGGCCACGATCGCCACATGCTCGAGCACCGAGCGCAACGGCTCCACGTCGTCGCCGCCGTCAAGCCACACGCCGAACTTCTTCGTCGTGGCTTTCAGTGCGTCGAGCTGGTTCAGCGCATCGCTCGCATGCACGATGGGATCGCCCTCGCCGCTCCACGATTCGCCGGCTGGCACGACTTGCCAAGCGTCTTCCGTCACCCGACCGTCCACGATCACGTTACGCATACGAAGCCTCGGTCGCGGTGGCGCGCGGCGCGTACACCGCTTGTTTGAAGGGCGCGAGACCAACGCGCGTGTACGTATCGATGAAACTTTCCTCGTCGGTACGCAAGCTAACGTAGGTGTCGATCACGCGCGAAACGACATCGGGCACCTCATGCGCAGAAAACGACGGACCGATGACTTGACCGATACGCGTCGCTTCCAAGGTTGGCCCAGGCGTTCCGCCCAGCGTGATTTGGTACCACTCCTCGCCTTGCTTATCGACGCCCAACACACCGATGTTGCCGACGTGATGATGGCCGCACGAGTTGATGCAGCCGGAAATGTTGAGGCTTAACTCGCCGATGTCATGCAGGTAATCGAGATCGTCGAACCGCGCTTGAATCGCGTTGGCGATCGGAATCGACTTCGCGTTGGCCAGCGCGCAAAAATCGCCGCCCGGGCACGAAATGATGTCCGCCAACAAACCCACCGTCGGCGTGGCCAAGCCCGACGTCTTCAACGCGTTGTACAGCGCGGGAATGTCGGTTTGCCGCACGTAAGGCAGCACGATGTTTTGGTAGTGCGTGAC
>DASTRU010000093.1:0-9300 GCA_035761045.1 Burkholderiaceae bacterium
AGGCGTGTAGTAGCAGCTTCGCCGAGCTCCACCCGCTGTAATGGACGATGGGGGGTTGTGCTTGGCGTGGTAACGCCCGTGTTGCCCACCGCCTGGTTAGGGGTGCGGCCACTAAACGTTCTTGGTGTGTCAACGGCTGCCAACATACGCTCTCCACCCTTTTGTAAATCCAATAGCCTAAGTAACACCCCATCACCCTAGGTTCCGCTTTTCGCCAAGGATGATCAGTTTCCTAGTGAGCAGGCCCTAGCGGCAGCCGGGCAATGCTTGTCGAATCGCCTGCACACACTTTGCCGCGACATCATCGTCCTCCGCGTTGATCCGTTCATGCACGGGTAAGGACCGCAGCCATGTGAGTTGCCGTTTGGCGAGTTGCCGCGTTGCGGCAATCGCCCGTTCACGCAGTTGGGCATTCGCCGTGGCGTCTTCTTGCGGGCCGTACTCGCCATTCAACCAAGCCCAGGCTTGCCGATACCCGACCGCGCGCATGGCGGGTAAGTCCACATGCAGATCGTGGCGCGCGCGCAAGGTCCGTACCTCGTCGGCAAAACCTGCTTGCAGCATGGCGTCAAAGCGGGTGGCGATGCGTTCGTGTAGCCAGGCGCGATTCGCGGGTTCGAGCGCGATGGTGTAAGTGCGTACCGCTTGCCGTGGCGTACGCACGCCAAGCAGGGCCGACATGGGTTGACCCGAGGTTTCGCAAATTTCCAGCGCGCGTTGAATACGCTGCGCGTCGTGCGGCGCAAGGCGGGCGGCGGTGATGGGGTCTAGTTGCGCGAGTCGTGCATGCAGGGCAGGCCAACCGAGCTCGCGGGCCTGGGTTTCAATGCCCGCGCGAACTTGGGCGTCCGCGCGCGGTAGGTCGTCCAAACCGTCGACCAGCGCCTTGTAATACAGCATGGTGCCGCCCACGAGTAGCGGCATGCGGCCCCGCGCGTGGATTTGCGCGATGAGGCGCCGGGCGTCGGTCGCGAATTCGGCGGCGGAGTACGGTTCGGCCGGGTCGCGAATGTCGATCAAATGGTGCGGCACGCGCGCGCGCTCCTCGCGCGTGGGCTTGGCGGTGCCGATGTCCATGCCGCGATAAACGAGCGCGGAGTCGACGCTAACGATTTCCACTTCAAACGTTTGCGCGATCGCGAGCGAGACGGCGCTTTTGCCGCTGGCGGTGGGGCCAAGCAGCGCGATGGCGTCGTAGGCACCCACGGGCATTGGTTGTTGACGCGTGGTTTGCGGCGCTAGCGGCCGCGCAAGAACAGGCGGTCCAAGTCGGCCATGCTGAGTTGCACCCAGGTGGGCCGGCCGTGGTTGCACTCGTCGGCGCGTTCGGTCGCTTCCATTTGCCGCAGCAACGCGTTCATCTCGTCAAGCGTGAGCTTGCGATTGGCGCGTACGGCCGAGTGGCAGGCGAGGGTGCCGAGCAGTTCGTTGCGCCGGCGTTCGAGCACGCGGTCGCCGCCGGTTTCGGCCAACTCGCGCAACACGTCGCGCGCTAGGGCGGGAACGTCGGCTTCGGCAAGCGCGGTGGGCACGGCGCGCACGGCCAAGGCGGTCGGCGACGCCACGCTCATTTCGAAGCCGAGGCGGGCGAGCGTCTCGCGCTCCTCGGTGGCGGTGCCAATCTCGACCTCGCTCGCATGAAACGTCACGGGTATGAGCAGGGCTTGCGTGGGCACGGGCCCGGCGTCCAAGGCGCGCTTGAGCTGCTCGTAAAGGATGCGTTCGTGCGCGGCGTGCATGTCCACGATCACCAACCCATCGCGGTTTTGCGCGAGCACGTACACGCCGTGGAGTTGCGCGACCGCGTAGCCGAGCGGCGGGATAGCTTCTGCTTCGGCTTCGCGTGCCGCGGCCGGCGTGGCGGTCGCCGAGGCCATGCGCGTGGCGAACGAAAACGCGGTGGCCGCCATGCCACCGCCCGGGCTGTACGCACGCGTCCAAGCATCGCGCGAGGGCGGTTCGGACACATTCAACAACCCCTGCCGGGGCGCCGTGCCGCGTGACGCACTTTGGCCGCCGCCGCTTGCGGGCGGCAAGGTCACCGGAAGTGGCGGGGTGATTCCGCTGGCGGGCGCGGCCAGCCGAGTGGCTTGCGCGTAGGCCGATAACGATGCGCGACCCGCGTCGCCGCCATACGTGCTCGCGGAAGCGGACGGTTCGGGATCGGCGGGCGGTGCCTTCTTATTGCTAGGACTTGATCGCGCCAACGCCCGCTGGACTACGTGAAACACGAATTGATGAATGGCTCGCGAGTCGCGAAAGCGCACTTCGGTCTTGGCCGGATGCACGTTCACATCCACACGCTTGGGGTCGAGCGATAGCGACAGCACGTACATCGGTTGACGATCGCCGTGCAGGACGTCTTCGTAAGCCGAGCGAGCCGCATGCGCGAGCAAGCGATCGCGCACGTATCGTCCATTGACGAAGAAAAATTGCGCGTCGGACCGCGAGCGCGACAAGGTGGGATGCCCGGCCGCGCCCTCGATGCGCAAATCGCCCAAGCCACCTTCGAGCGGCAAGGCCGCCTCGACGAAGTCCGCGCCCAATACCGCCGCGATGCGCCGATGCAAATCGGCCGCCGGCCAATGCGCGGCCGCCTTGCCGTTATGGGTGACGGTGAATTCCACATCGGGCCGCGCGAGCGCGATACGGCGGACCACGTCCAGGCAGTGGCCAAATTCCGTTTGCTCGCTTTTTAAAAACTTACGACGTGCCGGCGTCGAAAAATATAAATCGGTGACTTCCACCGTCGTGCCCGTGGGGCCAAGCCCCGCGCTCGCGGCGGGTTGAATATCTAGCGGGCCACGATGGTTGTGAACCTGCATCGCCGTCGCCGCGCCCGCGCAACGCGTGGTGATGGAAACATTGGCCACCGACGCGATCGACGCCAACGCCTCGCCGCGAAAGCCTAAGGACATGACGCTTTCCAAATCTTCAAGCGAGGCGATCTTCGAGGTGGCGTGCCGCGCGAGCGCGAGAGGTAAATCGTCGGACGCGATACCGCACCCGTCGTCGCTGATCTGAATACGGCGCACGCCGCCTTCGTCCAAGCGCACGGCCACGCGCGTGGCGCCCGCGTCCAACGCGTTCTCAAGCAACTCCTTGACGACCGAGGCGGGACGTTCCACCACCTCGCCCGCCGCGATTTGCGAGATCAAAACATCGGGCAGCGCGCGAATGCGCGGTGCGGTGACGAGGGCGGGAGCGTCGAGATCGGGCATGGATCGATTATACGAAGCGGTGGCACCGCTTTTGCCTCAAGCGCGGGTTTGTTGACGGTTGAGTCGATCCAATTGGGTCTGCGTATCATCGCGGCCAACGTTTCTCATCATTTCTTTAGGACTTTTTGCTCATGGACCTTGTCATGCAGGCAGTGGACTTCGCGCTGCATCTGGACCGTCATATCGGCGCGTTGTGGACGGCGTATGGCTTATGGCTTTACGCGATCGTATTTTTCATCGTATTCGCCGAAACGGGTTTGGTCGTGACGCCTTGGCTACCTGGTGATTCCTTGCTGTTCGTGCTCGGCGCGCTCGCGGCCGCCGGTGGTCCGGACGTGACGGTGTTGATCACCGTGCTCTTCGCGGCGGCCGTGATCGGCAATACCAGTAACTACTGGATCGGACGATGGATTGGGCCCAAGGTGTTTCATCACGAAGGCGGCAGCCGTTGGCTTTCGCGCGAGATGCTTGATAAGACGCATGGGTTTTATGAACGGCACGGCGCGGTCACCGTCATGGTTTCGCGCTTCTTGCCGTTGTTGCGTACGTTCGCGCCGTTCGTCGCGGGCATTGGCGCCATGCCGCACGGCAAGTTTCAGTTGTATTCGGTTCTCGGCGGCGCGTTGTGGGTGGGCGTGTTCGTGTTGGCCGGATATTTCTTCGGCAGCATTCCGGTGGTGAAAAACAATTTGCCGTTGGTGATCGTGGGCGTGGTGATTGTTTCGTTCATGCCCTTGGTGATCGAATTCGTGAGGTCGAGGGTTGCGCGCGGTTAGCGAGGTAATAGTTCAAGGTCTGAACAACTCTGAATTGTTTGTTGGCGCGCGCTAAATCAAGCGGCGTTTGTCTGTCGTGATCGCGCGCATGCGGGTTGGCGCCATAAATAAGCAGCATCTCGATAAAAAACGACGAGCCATGTCGCGCGGCCACGTGCAAGGGCGTGCGGCCTTTGTGGTTGATCTTATGAACGTCGCTTTCCCGTCCTTCTATAAGCAAGGGAAAGGCGTCGCGTCGATAGTGTCGAATCGCCAAATGTATTGGGGCATTTCCGCGTTCATCCCTCGCGTCGGTGTCGGCGTTGTGAGCAAGCAGCAACCGCATGACGTCCTCCTTGCCATGACGCGTGGCGATGTGCAGCGGCGTGCAACCGTACTGGCCTGCCTTGTTCACATCGGTCGGGCGTGCCCTCAAAAGCTCGGCGATCACGTCCACGCGACCAAGCTCGCTCGCGATATGTATGGGCGCGTTGTTATCGCGGTCTCTTAGATCCGTGTCGGCGTCGTGAGCGAGCAAGGTTCGCGCGATGCCACTCATGCCCTGACGCGCCGCGTAATACAGCGGTGTCTCGAGCTCACGATTAACATTGTTCACGTCGCTTTTGCGTGCCTTGAGCAGTTCGTCGACGGCGCCCGCTTGATTGGCGTATACCGCGCTAAACAACGGCGTGCTGTGTGAACGATCATGCGCGTCTAAATCGGCGTTATGAGCAAGCAACACTCGCATGACATCGATGCTGCCGGTTCTCGCGGCGAGATGTAATGGCGTCTCGCCGCCTTTGTTCGCGCGATTCAAGTCCTTTAGGCGTACTTCTAGAAGCTCGGTCAGCGTATTGGCGCGATTGTTTCTCGCCGCGACAAGTAGCGCAGTGTTGCCGTCTCGGTCTTTCGCTTTCGGGTTCGCCTTGTGTTCGAGTAGTACTCGCAAGGTATCGAGACTGCCGTGCTCGGCCGCGATGTGCAGCGGTGTTCTATCGGTGCCGCGCGTGCACGCATTCACCTTCGCTCCCGCCGTTATCAATATCGAGGCGATTTCGCGTTGGTTGTATCGCGCCGCGAGATGTAAAGGCTCGAACCCACCGGCGTTTGCCATTTTGGCTAGCTTGGGTTTGTTGGTCACCAACTCTAAAACGCGACGCGAGACACCTTGCGTGATGGCTTCTTCGATCGTGAGCGCTCGATCGTGTTCGTCCAAAAGCGTGCTTGCGACCGGTGCGGATGAACGCGTTGCCGTAAGTGCGTGAATGATTTCTCGTCCGGAAAATCGCGCGGGCGAAGGTGCGATGGTCACGACATCGGACTCATCGTTTAAGTCCGCGACGGTGAACCCTTGCGCTAGTCGCAGCGCATGAGGATTAAGTTCGCTCAACGCAACGCCGTGTCCGGCGCATAGCTCGAACCACAAGCGCGCGTGCAACATGTCGATATAGCGGTCAACCACCGCTTGCGCGTCATGACCAGCGCGTTCCTTGCTCATTTGCGCATGGAGGTTCGCCGCGATGGCGGTCGCTAGTCGGTCGTGCTCGGCGTTGAACCGAAATGAATCGGCAAGTTGATTCAGCCTGTCGTCGATCGTCGCGAAACATTCCTTTAGCCGAGTTTTGAACCCGCTCGCGCAACTCATTAGTCGTACTTGTTCAGCCAACACGCCGCAGATGGCCTCCTTGAACGCATTCTGTTGCGCGGTATCGACGGATTGCGTGGTGAGGTACGTCCAAAGAGTGGGAAGCAATGCGTCGATATGCGCCCCGTGACCATCGGTGCCGTGCGGGTAATGAAACAAGCAAGCCAAAGCGCGTTGATACACGTCGTGCATCGGCGAAGACTTAGCCGTTTGCCGACGTTGCTGTTCCAGCCATTGCGTGAGTTCAGCTCGTGCGTTCGAAGCCGAGCATGTCGGCCGCGAAATACACTCCCGAACACGCCCAAACACTACTTGAGCGTGACCGGCGACGGGACGCCAATGAACGTTTTGGTTTTCGCTCCATTCTCCTCGTCGTCTTAAATTAAAGTCGTCGGCGTCTCGATAAAAAAAATTTTCATCGCGCTCTAACTCATGGCGACTTTGTTTTAATTGCGTGAACGCCTTTTTCTTGGCTTCCAACTCCGAATACGTAATTCGTAAATGAACGGGCGCGAACTCGAAAACCGCACTTTTCGTCGAGACGCTCAAGAGGAGTTTGGCGCACGAGCGCAACGCGTCGTAATCAACACTTGTCAGCAGGTCTTTTTGGCGCACGCTTAAAAGCGCGAGCTCGAACGCAAGCGACGCGAATTGATGGTTGTTATAGGGCGAGTTACGGTAAGACACCGTCATCTTTGGCGAAAGGTGCTTGGCGATGAGGAAGGCCGCTCGTGCCTTATCCGCCGCCGAGTACGCCTGGTTATTTCGGGCCAATGCTTGGCTTAACTCATTTAGCACCGATCTCGCATTCGGGCTGTTTTCTTCATAGATGCCAAGTCGCCGTTCGGCTTCAGCGATGGCGAGCGGCTGAAACAACGCATTGTCGCTTGTCGCGTTCCATGCCTGTACGCGGGCCTCGGTGTACGTCCCGCCTGCTTGAGTGGCGCCTATTGTTGTTCGCATCGAACCGTCCTTAAGGCCTACGAACAAGCGGATTTGGCTGCCCAACGGCGTTGTCCAAGTCCCGCATGATCGCGTGGTGCTTTTTAATGGCGGCAAGATCGCGCGCGGTGCTTTCGTCTTCATCCATCACTCGTGGGTCCGCGCCACGCGCGAGTAACGCTTGTAAGACCCCCTGATTGCCGTGATAAGCCGCGATATGAAGCGGGGTTTGATTCGTGACGGTACGAGAATTCACGTTCCGCCCTAACGTGTCCACCAGCTTCGCGATCATCGAAGTTTGATTGAAACGCGCGGCGATGTGCACCACGGTGAAATCCTGGCCGTCACGAGCCTCGATATCCGCGCCTAATGAAAGCAGTTGGTCAAACGCGTCGGGCATGCCTTTCTCGACGGCGATATGCAGCGGCGTGCGTCCATTCGAATCACGTACGTTGATGACCGTGGCGCGGTGGCGAGCGAGCGCCTTGATCGCCTCGACATTGCCTTTCTCGGCCGCGAGATGTAGCGCGGTGCCGCCAAAGTCGCCTTTTTGTTGCGGATCGATTCGATCGTTTTTAAGCAGTTCTTCGAGCGCGGGAATTTTGTCGAGGAGCACGGCGAGTTGTAGCGGCGTACAGCGATCGTGATCCATGGCATCGGTTCGCGTGCCTTTTTTCAGCAAGGTTTGAATAGCGCCAAGATTATTGTTTCGTACCGCCATATGAAGCGGCGGGTGGCCTTGATGATCCCGCGCCTCGAGATCGACGCCCAGTTCAATCAAGGCTTCGATTGCCTCGTGCGCGTTGTGTCCAATAGCTACGTGCAACGGTGTTTCGCCTCTGAAATTCGCCGTTTTGACTGGCGCGTTTTTCGTACCGATGAGACGAATGATTTCGGGATGATTGTGCTGGGCCGCGATATGAAGAAGCGAGTTTTTGTCCGCGTCGCGAATATTGCCGAGGTTGGGTTTGGCCATGACCAAGATGCGCAAAGCGTCGACATTGCCGTCACGCACGAGGCCGATGAGTAAGTCCGAGTCGACGACTTTTCTCGCCAGCACTTCGACGAATCGTGTGTTGAGCACGTCAAGCTGTTTTTGCAGGTGTTCGACGCGCTCTCTTTGTTGATTGAACCTCGTTTGCTCCATGCGTAACCGCGTTTCGAGCATCGTGCGTTGTCCGCGTTCGACGGCAATTCGGTCTTGCGCGGTGCCGATCGCGCGCATCAGTTCTCGTCCTTCCGTGATGGCGATGTGAGCTTCACGTATCGCGTTCTCGATCGGTTTCAAGACGGGATGTGTCTGCGCGATTTCGGCGTCGACGTCGAAACCGAGCAGGGCGGCCTCGATCCGCGTTTGCACTTGCGCGGTGGACACGCCGCGCACGCACGCGCACTCGAAGAACACTTGTTTCTTGAAATGCTCGACGTGCCTGTTCATCGCCTTGTCGATATCGACCGTTGTTTGGCCTTGCAAGCGGGCTAGCGCTTTCAGGTCGTCAACCTCGGTTTGCAACGCTTCGGCATGGTGTTGCGCGATTTCGGAAATACGCGTTTCAATCTCCTCGTTCATGCCAGCCGCTTGCGCGAATTGGTTGAGTTGCGGATCCACGCCGAGAAACGCGAGGCTTAGTCGTTGCCGCCAACCGTCCATGCAGTACAGGTTGGAGGGAACACCCTGACTATTACGTCGCCCGCCTAACTCGGTAAGCGTCGAGGCGAGGCGTTCCTTGAGTTGCGGTTTCAACGCGCCGTCGGGGTGCTGCTCGATGTAGGTCCACAACACCGGAAGTAATTGGTCGACGACTCGCGGGTATCCAAAATTTGGGCTAAGCGCGTCAAGCGCGCCGTCACGCTCGGCTTGACTCATTTCATTGGTCGGCCGTGCGTTAAGCCAAGCTTGAACCGCTTCACGCGTGGCGCGCACCGAGCGTAAGGGCGCGCCGATATGCGTGCGCATTCGCGAAACGACACCGTCGGCCATGTCTTCCACCGACGGCCAATGCACGCTTTGATGAATGCTTTGGACAAAATCGCCCTTGAGCCGCGCTTCGTCGTCGCCGCGCATGGTCGCGTCCCACAATCGCGCTTGTTGACGCATGCTCTCGGTGCGCGATTTGAAATCGTTAAGCAAGGTCTCGAATCGGTCGCGTGGGTACGCCATGCCGCCGAGCTCGACCTGTTGTTGGCCCGTGGGTGTCGTGGCGAGGAATGTATCGAGCCGATCGATCAGCGTTTGAAAGTGATGAGCGCTTAAGTCGGGTTCGCGTTGCAACCATTCGAGCGTGAGATCGACGGCTTGAGCGGCGAACCGATGACGCGCGGCTTCGGTGTCCTCGCCCCTTAAGGTCACGCAAAGTATTAGGTTTCCCGCGATAACGTGAGCGGCGTGAGCGCGATCGCGCGCGGGCGCGTTGGCGTCGATCAATATGTCGCTCAGCGACGCCATGATGTCGTTCCACTGATCAAAATGCTCTGCGGTCAGCAAGTCTTTGGAGTGCAACTCGCGCAAGGCCTCGACGCATTCTTCCACCGAACGATACGTTTTATGTAATTGATCAGCCCCTGGCTCTGGTTGAGCCAATACATTAGGAATCGGAAATGCTCGGTTTTGAATAGTGGCAAACATGAGTGGCGTTCCTATTCTTAAAAAAGCTCAACGTAGGTAACGCCATTTATAGATGAGTTCGGCGAGCTTCACATTAAATTAAATAAGTGAAGCTCGACCGACCTGACGATT
>DASTRU010000094.1:0-4562 GCA_035761045.1 Burkholderiaceae bacterium
GACCTACAGCGGTCCAATGTGCCATTTATCGACCGTGTGTAAAACGACTTAAGGTGTGGGTGTGCGGCTTACGTCGCAAAAAAGGCGCGGGCCACATGGCCCGCGCGTCAAACCCTCCGGGTTACCCCTTCGGGCATGGGAGAAAAACGTTCCCACTTCACACCATGTGCAACGCATCGTTGCGCCGACTCTTACCGGCGCGCGCTGGCGGTTCACACAAACCGCATACGTAATCGTGCGTTAGTTCAAAGGTGTGATTAACAAAATGGCCCTTGCACTTCGTGCAACGGGTAAGCGTCAACATGCCGTTGTCGACAAACTTCACAAGACGCCATGCGCGAGTGATGGATAGCACGGGTTCCAAACCGGTGCCCGTCATCTCTTCCAAGTACAAACGATAGGCCTTGATGATGACGTCGACTTCGTCGAGATCGGACACTTTGCTTAGGTACTCGTACATGTTTAAAAACAAGGACGAGTGAATATTCGGTTGCCATTGCATGAACCAATCGGTCGAGAACGGCAACATGCCTTTGGAGGGCGACTTACCCGCGACCTCTTTGTACAAGCGAAGCAAACGCTCGTAGGAAAGATCGGTTTCGGATTCAAGCACTTGCAAGCGCGCGCCAAGCTTGATGAGTTCCACCGCGCGGGCGATCTGTTGATTCTCGACGAGGATGCTTTTGGTACGCATGTTTAGATCGCCTCGCCAAAGTTGCCGGCCATCAAGATGCTGGCGTGCAAGCGGCCCGCGCTCGCGGCTTCGCCCTCGCCACGCTTCTTGCCGTGATCGACCAACAGGTTCCACACCATGTCGTCGTCGAAACGGAAGCGGCACATCATCATGTTGGAGGCGGCCATGCGCATCATTTGGCCAGGCGTTAATTCGGCGAGCAGGTCGGCGATTTCGTCCGAGATGCCGAGTCGATACAAGGCTTGAGCCTTGTCGGCGCGAATCATGTTCTTAGCGAGCATTAAGTAGGAAAGATTCGCTTCGCGGATCTCTTCCAACATCGACTCTTGCGTATTCATGAGCGTCTCCCCTTGTTTCGTCACTTAGCTGGTGCAGCGACAAATGCGTTGACCGTAAGTGCATTGTGAAGACGCCCTAATTTTCTTGAATCCGAATTCTTCTGTTTCGTATGTAAGACCGGACAACATTTTTGTCATCCCGTTTCCTACAAAACCTTCCTGAAGGGGAACTTAGGAAAATTCTCTAATCCGTATTCGCATCAAGATAGCGCGATTTGGATGCCATGCATTAACGACTCTAGTCAACGGCAACGCCACGTGTCCAGCATTCGAGTAGGGCGAAAACCGCACCTGTGATTCTTTTGGTGAGTGGCATGGCGGACGTGACCGAATGCGACGCGACGGAGCAACGCGCGTCCGTCGCGGCTCATTTCAATCAACGTGTTTTATTGGCAAGCACTAAACCTGTTTTCGCTAAGTACACCGCACCGTCTTGCGCCGCGAGTTTTCTAATGCGGTTGGTGTCTTCGACGAGCACTTGGCACGAGTAGCGTTGCAAATGCTTGATCCAATATTCCGTCGGTTGTTCGTTCACGTGGTGATAACCGCCCTGCCCTGGCAAGGCGTTGGACATCACGATGAACTTTCCGCAGCACAAGGACGCGAGAAGATTGTCGAGATACTTTTCCTCGATGTGCTCCACCACTTCTTGGCAATGCACTAAGTCGACGTTGCAAAACACGCTCGACTTCGTCAGGTCCATGTAGATCGCCGGATAGGTCGATGTCACAACGTTGTCGCGCAGCCCTTCCACCGCGATGACTTGCGCACCGGCGCGATAAAAATAATCGGCGGCGTAACCAGAGCCAGAACCAAGATCCAACACCGACTTGATGGCGAATCGCTTCATCAAGTAATCCCACACCGAGGGCGAGTAAGTAAACGGGTCGCCTTCGGCGATGTTGCCGCCTAAATGCGCTTCCTTTTTATCCTCGACACCCGTTAGTCCGGCGTAGCTCATCGTGATCTCCCTAACATTCGTTGAAAGTAAAAGATTTGAAATTCATTAGGCCGGCATGACGAGCGGCGCGGGCTCGAGCCGATCGCCATCGCGCGAACGCTTGGCTTCGCTTAACCACGCGTGAGCCGATTCAAGATCTCCGAGTCGATAAAACACTTCGCCGATACGTGCGAAGGCGGCCGCTTTCGCGACCTCGCCTTGCGACCAATCGATATCCGCGCACAGCGTTGGCAAGTCATGCGCGTTCAGTAGTTTTTCCAACACGATACGGTCGTGATGCTTGATGCGGTCCTCGCGCGAAGAGGCGTTGCCACCGTGCCAGCGATAGCGGCACACCTCGCGGCCGATATGCATGAACATCGCGCGTTGCGCGGCCAAGCGTGTCCACAAGTCGTAATCGCACGAGGTACGCATTTGCTCGTCGTACCCGCCAACGGCCACCACCGTTTCGCGCCGAATCATCGTGCCGGGATTAGGAAACGCATTACGTTGCACGAGGCGCGCCAGCAGATGACCATTACCCGCTTGGTTCTCGTAAGCCAAACGTCCGGAGGTATTACCTTCGGCGTCCATCGCGATTAAGTCGCCATAAAACACCGCGACTTCCGGCCATACACGCGCCATTCGTGCATGCGCGCTTAGCGCGTCGGGCAACAAGGCGTCATCGCTGTCGAGCCACACGATGTAATCGCAGCGTGCATGCGCCAACACGGTATTACGCGCGGCGGCTTCACCGCCATTGTCTTGGCGCACCGAGCGCACGCGTGGGTTGTTCGCGTAAGCAGCGATAACGTCGGGCGTCGCGTCGGTGGAACCGTCGTCCACGATCAACACCTCGAAGTGCTCGTAGTCTTGCGCGAGCGCCGACTCGATCGCCTCGCCCAGCCATTGCGCTTGGTTGTACGTGCAAATGCCGACGGTAATGGCGGGCGACTTCACGCCCTCGCCGGGCCGGCCACCTTGTAGAGCGCGCGTATGCAACTCGTCATAGCTGCGATGGGTCGATCCCCAAATTTGGTCCGCGTACACCTTACCCGGGCCGGTATACGCCAAGCCGGTGTAATGGCGCGGGATGAAGTAATGGCTCGGATGAATCGTAAGGTTCGCGTACTTATGCATGCGGTGCGCATCGGTCAACCGCATCGGTCCCACGCTCATCCACGCGGGACGATCGACGACGCTGCGTTCGGCTTGCAAGTCGATCACGATTTGCCCGATGAACGGGTTGTTTGGCTGCGCGGCCACGTAGCCCGCGGCGATGACGCCGGGTCGCGCGATTTCGTTTTCCCAGCAGGCGAACGCTTCGGCGTGGCACAGCTCGTCGTCGAGCGGATGCACGCAAACGCTATCGGCGTCGACGACGAATCCACCCTCGGCATAAAGGATTTCCCAGCGCATCAAATCGGCGACGCCGTTGAGTTCGCGCTTGGCCATCTCGCGCATATGCCGCGCGTTGACCCAACCGACGGTGGCGAGATCCTCGTTACCCCAAACCTTCACGGTCCAGGTCGGGTTCAACTCAACCCAGGTGCGAATGCAATTATCGGGACGCTTGGTTTCGTCGCCGACCCAGATGATGTGGATGATTTTTGGGATCACGATAGTTCAGGCCACGGCGCGCGCGGACTGCAGGATGAAGTCGATGATGAGGGGACGAATCGATTGCAAATACGGCGTGGGGTTGATCGCGCGGTCGCGTTCAAAATCAGCGAGCGCTTCTTCGCCGGCCCCGGAATTGCGCGCGTGCAATCCACCCTCAAATGTGTCGCGCGCAAAATGTTCGAGATACGAGGTTTCGCTTTGCGCGAAAGGTCGATGCAATAACGCGGGCCAGTGATAGTCATAGCCGTACATCGACTCAAGGCGCGGATTGGCCGCGAGACCACGCACGATGATGTCCGCCATCTCGCGGTCATAGAGCTGCGACACGCCAGGCGCGGTGGTGCGCAGCGTCGTATCCACTCCACGCCCCACGATGTTTTGCGGCCGATCGTGATAGAGGCTGTTGTAGATGCACACCGGCAAATGACGGCCATCGGGTAAGCGATGCGACTCGTACAACTGGCGCAAGCGCGACGAGAACGCAGGGTCGTGCAACACGTCGTTGTCGGTCGTGTAAAGCAAATCGAATTCGCGATAGCGCTCGACAAAGTCGCGAAAATTGCGCGCGCGCAAACGTTCGATGCCCCCATTGGCGCCAAGACGAACAACCTCGTCGGCATGACGTTTTAAAAACGCGAAGTCATAGGCGGTGGACCCATCGTCGTACACCACGATGGCGTCGTTCGGTCCCTTGAGTTCTTTAAGATTGGCGAGAGCGAGTTCAGTGATGCGCGGCCGGTTATAGGTCGCCACCGCAATCAACATGCGTGTCATTGACGTTCTCCCCGATGCGCGGCCACACGCTCGCGCAGCGTGCGCGCCACGCGATCAATCACCGGCGCCCACGAACCATCCGAGCCTTGCCTAAACAATTCCATCGCGCCGTACCACGGTGTATCGGAGCGTTTAAGCATCCACCGCCAATCGGGCGCGTATGGCAACAAGGTCCATACGGGCACGCCCAGCG
>DASTRU010000095.1:0-5431 GCA_035761045.1 Burkholderiaceae bacterium
TTGATCGGCGATCAACATCAACTCGCGTCGGTCGAAACCGGCTTGGTGCTCGCGCAACTCGCGCAGCATCGCGCGTTTACGCCCGAAGGCGCGCAACTACTTGCCGCGATGGGTTGCGCGGTGCCAAGCGACTTCGTCGAATCGCGATCGCCACGCCATCCCACCGCCGACGCCGTGGTTTGGCTAGAACGCAATTACCGGTTCGCGCGCGATTCGGCGATCGGCCAACTCGCCCGCGCGATCGTGGCTGACCGGCCCGACGACGTCCTCGCCTCGCTCGCCGATGACGACGCGAGCGCGACGCGTGGCGACCCGCGCGATCTCGACGCCTTATGCGATGCCGCGCTCGATGCCTGGCAACCGTTCATCGACGCCGTGCGCGACAACGCCGCGCCGCGCGACGTGCTGGCCGCCTTCGAGCGACACCGCGTGTTGGCCGCGCTTCGGCATGGGCCGCATGGCACCCATGGACTCAACGCGCGCCTAAGTACGCGGTTGCGCGCGTTGCTTCATCCACGCACATCGCACGAGTGGTATGCGGGGCGGCCGATTCTCGTCGTGCGCAACGACGCAGCCTTGGGCGTGTTCAACGGCGATGTCGGCGTTGCATTGAACGATGCCGAGGGCCGCATGCTCGTTCACTTTCCCACGGTGGATGGCACGCGCGCCATCGCGCCGGAACGGCTGCCCGCTTGCACCGACGCGTTCGCGCTCACCGTGCATAAGGCGCAAGGCTCCGAATACCGCTCGGTCGATATCGTGCTGCCGCTGCGCGATACGCCGCTCATAACGCGCGAGCTGCTTTACACCGCCGTCACGCGCGCGCGCGAACGCCTAAGCCTTTGGGCCGATGACGACACCTTGCTTCGCGCGCTCGCGCGGCCCACGCGTCGGTATTCGGGCTTGAGCGATCGCCTCGGCGACTTAGGGAATCGCGACGGGAACTTGCACGGTCGCGCTTTGGCCGGATAAGCCACCGGTATCGGTGGCCGTGGCGAAGAACTGCAAGGTGCCGTTATCGCTTGCGCTCACCGTCACGTCGATCTCGAACGGCGAGTCGACATCGGTGGCGAGTAAAACGGTGCCCGCGGCCGTTCGTTCAAAGAATTGCACTTGCACGACCGGCCGTTCGGCGGTGACGGACGCGGAAAGATTGATCGTGCCCGGCGTCGTGACTTGCGCGGGCGTCACGTTAAGCGCGACCGAGGGCGCTTGGGCATCGTCGCCGATGCCGATATAGACGCCGCCATAACAACCACTTAGCGCGGTGGCGAGGCTTGCGGCGAGAAGTAATGAACGAGTACGCATGGCCCGCATGCTAGCGCCGCGCATCGATCAATGCATAAAAAGTTGCTCACGCGGCGCGGGCGAGATGCGCCGCGAAACGCTCGCTCGCCCAAGGCGCGAAGCCCGTATCGAGCCGCAAGGTAAGACACTTCGCCGCGCCGCCCGACTTCATGAACTCCGACAACGCGAGCTCAACCGGCTGCAAGCCATGACGCACGATCGCGTCGCGCAACGCTGGACTAATGTGATTGAGCACGACGGCGTCGCCCAGATTGACCGCGTTGCACGCGAACGACGCGGCATCGTCGCCCGCGACGGCGATGCGTCGCGACGCCGGTACGCGCGCTTCGATCACCGCGCGGCTCGCCTCGTCGAACGCGAGCGGATTCCATAACAACTGGCCGTCGATCAACGGGCAAAAACACGTATCGAGGTGGTAGTAGTGCGGATCGATCAAGCGCAGACCGATCACCTCCACGTTCAACTGCGCGCGCAACCATTCAACCGCGCGCGGGTCGGTGCGAAAGCCATGCCCCACCCAAAGCAAGGGTTCGTCGGTGGCGTACAAGGCATCGCCCGCGCCTTCGAAGTCAATCGCGTCCGGACCTGTATGCGGCATGTCAACCACGTTGAATCCCGCGTTCGCGAACCAGCGCGCGAAGTGTTCGCGCTCGCCTTGGCGCTCGGCATGCGCGAAGTTGCTCGGGATGGCGATATTGCCGGCGACGAGTCCGGCGTTCGCGGTGAACACCATGTCTGGCAAGCCCGCTCGCGCCTCCACCAATCTCAGTTCGGCGAAACGCGCGAGTGTGTCGTGCAACTGCTGCCATTGCCGCGCGGCGCGCACGGTGTCGACGCTATTGAGGTGACCACGCATCCACGGATTGATTTCGTAATCCACGTTGAAATGTCGGGGCGGGCACATCAACACCACGGGTGCGTTCATAGCGATGGCTTCCTTTTGGTTGAAACGATGACGGTCAAACAACGGCGGTATCGCGTCCGCTCGCCACTACGGGAACGGCGGCGGGATTGATCGCGATCTCATCGAACACGGCACGCACGATGCCTAAGCCGCGATCGAGATCGTCAAGGCTCATCACAAGCGGCGGCGCGATGCGCACGACGGTGTCATGCGTGTCTTTCGTCAACACACCCTTGCGCGACAGGCGTTCGCAAAATTCACGCGCGCTGATGATTTCGGGATCAAGGTCGATGCCAATCAACAACCCTCGACCGCGCACGTCGCGTATGGCGGGATGGCGAATGGCGCGCAACGCCTCCAACGCGTGTTCGCCCAAGCGTGCCGCGCGCGTGGGCAATTGTTCTTGCATGAGCAGCGTCAACGCTTCGGTGGCTACCGCGCACGCCAGCGGATTGCCGCCAAACGTGCTGCCGTGGTCGCCCGGAGTAAACACGTTCATCACTTCCTCGCAGGCGAGAAACGCCGACACCGGCAACAACCCGCCGCCCAAGGCCTTGCCGAGCACGAGGCCGTCGGGCCGCACGCCTTCGTGATCGCAGGCCAACACCGCGCCGGTACGTCCAAGCCCGGTTTGCACTTCATCGGCGATGAACAACACATTGCGGCTACGGCATACATCGGCCGCCGCGGCTAAGTACCCGGCGGGTGGTACGCGAATACCGCCCTCGCCTTGAATTGGTTCGACAAGAAACGCCGCCGTATGGGGCGTGATGGCCGCCGCGAGCGCCTTCGCGTCGCCATACGGCACGCTGACGAAACCCGGCGTATACGGACCAAAGCCGGCGCGGTATTGCGGCTCGCTTGAAAAGCTCACGATGGTCGTCGTGCGACCGCCAAAGTTGCCGTCGCAAACAATGATCTGCGCCTGCCCTTCGGGAACGCCCTTGACCGCGTACGCCCATTTACGCGCCGCCTTGATCGCGGTCTCCACCGCTTCGGCGCCGGTGTTCATCGGCAATACGCGCGGCAAGCCCACGAGCTTGCACAGCGTTTGCGCGAATAGCCCGAAGCGGTCGGAATGAAACGCTCGCGATGTCAGCGCAAGCGTCGAGGCTTGGCGCGAGAGCACCTCGACCAATCGCGGATGCGCATGCCCAAAACTCGTGGCCGAATAGCCCGACATGAAGTCCAAATATTCGCGGCCATCCACGTCCCACAATCGAACGCCTTGGCCGCGCGTAAGCACGACGGGTAACGGCGCGTAGTTATGCGCGCAATAACGCGCTTCTTGATGCAGTACCGCTTGAACGCGAGAAGTTGGGATCTCGGCCATGACACACCTCCAGATAGGCTTGCATTGTCTCGACATCGGAGCGCGGTGTGTTTGCGTTATTTGCGCTTATAGGGCGTTAACGCGCAAAATATTTGCATGAACGATGGTTTTAACGAAAATTTTGATCGCATTGATCGAAAACTGCTAAAGGCCTTGCAGGCCGACGCCAAGATGTCGCTCGCGCAATTGGCCGAGCGCGTGCATTTATCCCAGGCGCAAGTGCATCGGCGTGTTCGCAAGCTGGAGGAAAGCGGCGTAATTCGCGGCTACGCGGTGCTTGCCGATCGCGAATCGCTCGGACTTGGCGTGATCGCGTTCGTCGGCTTTTCGCTCGCGGCCGAACAAAACCGGCATTTGCGGGACATCGAACGGCGCGTGGACGCGTACGACGCGATTCTCGAGGTGTACGCGGTGTCGGGCGAGCACGATTACTTCATCAAGATCGTCGCGCGCGACTTAAAAGCCTTATCGAGCTTTTTGTCCGACGAGCTCATGCAAATTCCAGGCGTCACCAATGTGAAGTCCACGATATGCCTCGAGGAAATCAAAAGCACCACCGCCTTACCCATCGGCAACTAAGTCCTTAGGAGAATATTTCGATGCCGTTGATTCCCACTGGTTTAGCCGCGCTCGCGCATGGCATTCAACTCGCCGTCGCACCCGTGTTTTTGTTGACCGCCGTTGGCACGTTGCTTGGAGTGCTGGCCGGGCGCTTGGGCCGCATCATCGATCGCGCGCGCTTGCTTGAATCGCGCCTGCCATCGTTGCACGACGCGGCGCTCGCCCATGCGTATGACGAGCTTGATACCTTGTCGCGCCGCGTTCGCATCGTGAACGGTTGCATGGCCTTGGCGACCGGCTGCGCGGTGTTGATCGCCGTCGTGGTCGCCGCCGTGTTCGTTGGCGAACTCGCGCATATCGATTTATCGGTGCCCATCGCGGCGACCTTTGTCGGCGGATTGTTGGCGTATATCGCCGCGCTGTTGTTGTTCCTGCGCGAAGTGCATATCGCGTCCACCTCGTTCAAGGTAACGCGCGTGACACGGGCGTGATTTTTCTCACGCCTAACACAGTAAGACGCGTGAATTGAAGTCCTAAGTTGCGCCGGATTCTCACGCTTTCTCATTTGAAAGGATTTTCGTATCGCGCCCAGTACGTTCTCTGTCTTAATGCCTTCCGCCAAGAACGTGGCGGGATTTTCAAAGAGGAGTCGTTCGATGTCATCGCTTGTCACCGAGATGGAAAGTTTCATCGTCGATACCCCGCGTGGGGATACGACGCAACACCGGTGCCACGCGCGATTTAGCGCCGCCGAGCGCGCATTGATCGAACGGTTATGCAGCGGCGAGCATCTCGAACAACTCGAACCTTACGACGCGCGCTTGGTCGTGCGCCTCAATCGCGTCGTCATCAATATGCGCGCGGCGCGCGATCGATCCTTGCTGGTCGATCGCATGATTCAACTCGAAGCCACGCTGCGCGAGTCGGACGATCGGCGCGTGTTTCCCTCGCGCGCCGCCGTGCGTCATGAAGCGAACACCTTGCTCGATATCTTTGCCTACCACGACCGCGCACCGTCGTTGCAGGCTTAACCGCACGCGCCAATATGGCCGCAACTCGTGCAGTACTCGCAGCCGTCTTTTTTGATGATGGTCGGGTTACCGCACTCGGGACACACCTTGCCGCGCAAGGTCGCGGGCTCGAGCGGACGCACTTGGTCAATCGCGACGATGCCCATCGCATTCATCGGTTGCCCATTCGCATCCAAAATTCCTAAGGTGCGGTAACGATGCAAGATCAAGGTCGCGAGATACGCGACCGTGCTCGGATACGTTTGCAGTCGTCCGCCCTCGCCCGGCAATCCCGGCACGCGCGCCATGAAGTCG
>DASTRU010000096.1:0-13086 GCA_035761045.1 Burkholderiaceae bacterium
ATTTGTTGCTGGAAATGCGCGCCATCGAATTCGTATTGCGTTTGCTCGACCGCGAGATGCTCGACAAGAAACGCTACAAGCGCGTGCTCATGCACATGATCTCGGGCGAGGAAACCTTGCGGGAGTTTGGGGCCAGTTCCAAATTCAATACCTCGTGGGAGTTCCTAACCCGGTTGCGCGATTTGGGCCGTTCGACGACCAAGAGTTGGCTTGCCGAAAACTTCGAATCGTTGGGTCAAAAGGCGACGGTGGATATTGCCGCGAAGTTTTTGTGAGTTCGTGATCGGTCCCGCACCGTAGAATGCAGCCCGGTCGTGTAGACCGGTCCTCCTTCTTACGCTTATGTCCGGCAATACCTTCGGTCACTTATTTACCGTTACCACTTTTGGCGAATCGCACGGGCCGGCCATCGGCTGCGTCGTCGACGGCTGCCCGCCCGGGCTTGCCTTGACCGAGGCCGATCTTCAGGCGGAACTGGATCGCCGCAAGCCGGGGACGTCGCGCCATGTCACGCAACGGCAAGAAAGCGACCGGGTCGAGATTTTGTCGGGCACGTTCGAGGGCGTGACGACGGGCGCGCCCATCGGCCTGCTTATTCGTAACGAAGACCAGCGCAGCAAGGACTACGGCAATCTCGTCGACACCTTCCGTCCGGGACATGCCGATTACACCTATTGGCACAAATACGGCATTCGCGACTATCGCGGCGGCGGCCGCAGCTCCGCGCGCTTAACGGCGCCCGCCGTCGCGGCTGGCGCCATTGCGCGCAAGTGGTTGCGCGAGCGCGCCGGCGTGACGATTCGCGGCTGGATGGCGCAGTTGGGTGAAATCGCCATTCCCTTCGTCGACGCGGCGCATATCGACGCCAACCCATTCTTCGCGCCTAACGCCGACATTGTTCCCACGCTCGAGACTTATATGGATGCGCTGAGACGCGCCGGCGATTCGTGTGGCGCGCGCATCGAGGTCGTCGCGCAAGGCATGCCGGTGGGGTGGGGCGAACCGCTGTACGACAAGCTCGACGCCGACATTGCCTACGCGATGATGGGCATCAACGCGGTGAAGGGCGTGGAGATTGGCGCCGGCTTTGCCTGCGTGGCGCAAAAAGGCAGCGAGCATGGCGACGAGCTGACGCCGCAAGGATTCGTCGGTAACGAATCCGGCGGTGTATTGGGCGGCATCAGCACCGGTCAAGATCTGCGCGTTGCCATCGCCATCAAACCCACCAGTTCGATTCGCGTGCCGCGCCGTTCCATCGATAAGCAGGGGACGCCGACGGTGGTTGAGACGCATGGTCGTCATGATCCGTGCGTTGGTATTCGCGCGACGCCGATCGCCGAAGCCATGCTGGCCTTGGTGTTGATGGATCACGCCTTACGCCATCGCGCGCAATGCGCCGACGTGCATGTCGATACGCCGCGTATCGCCGCGCGCGCGCCACGCTAATTCGCTCGTCGTTGTTCTCGATAAAACGTTCGACGCCAAACTCGGCATCGCTACTTCCGTTCGGCGCTTTTTTCGCAAGCTATTTCGCGTTCAACGCCGCGTTCACGATTTATCTACCGCTTTGGCTCGCGCATCGCGGCTTTAGCGCGTTTCAGATCGGCGTGTTGATGTCGATGCAGCAAGTCATGCGCATCGTCGGGCCCAACGTATGGGGTTGGGTCGCCGATCACACATCAAGCCGCGCACGCGTGCTGCGCGTGACCGCGCTAGCTTCGTTGCTGTGTTTTTGCGCGATCTTTTTCGGCGAACGGTTTGGCGTCGTGCTCGCGGTGACTGTCGCGATTAATTTTTTTCTCGCCGGCCAAGTGCCGATCGCCGAAGCGCTTACGGTGCAGCGTCTTGGCAGCAATATCGGTCGTTATGGGCGCCTACGCTTGTGGGGTTCGATCGGATTCATCGTGTCGGCGACCTTAAGCGGTTATTGCCTGGATCGTCTCGGCATCGCCTGGATGCCATGGATCGCATTACTCGCGCTCGGGTCCACCGCGCTTGTCGCCCACGCCGTGTACGACGTTGCGCATGCCGTCACGCCCAAGCTCCAGTCCGCATCGACCCGCGCGCAGCTTGCCAAGCCGGAGGTCATCGCGTTCTTCGCGAGCTGCTTCCTCATGATTTTTTCGCACGCGTCGATCTACACCTATTACTCCTTGTTTCTTGAACGGCTGGGCTACAGCCGCACGGCCATCGGCTTGTTGTTGTCGTTTGGCGTGCTGATCGAAGTCGCGGTGTTTTGGTTTCAAGGGCGGTTGCTCGCGCGCGTGCGCGTGGAGCGCTTGTTATTGATGACCTTCGTCGCCGCATCGGTACGGTTCATGCTCATTGGCACGCTGGCCGACATGCTCGGCTGGTTGCTTGTCGCGCAAGCCTTGCATGCGCTGACATTCGCCGCGCATCACAGCGCGTCGATCGTGCTGATCCAGCGCTGGTTTTCCGGCAAACTCGCGGCCCGCGGTCAAGCGCTTTACACCAGCATTGCCTACGGTCTGGGCGGGTCGATTGGCGGTCTCGTAGCGGCCTGGATTTGGGAACGCATTGCCGCCTCGGCGGTCTTTCTCGCGGCGGCCGTGGCAGCCGCACTAGGCGCCGGTGCCGTACTCGTCATGATGCGTTTTAACCGTAAGTGTTGATGAACCCTGCCATGAGAAGAGCCATGAAAAGACTCCTTGCCTTGCGCGCGTTGGCACGCGTGGCCGGCCCGTGCGGCCTCGCGATGTTGATTGCGTCGTGTCAAACCGTGCAGACCACCACGCCAGGCGCGGTCGGGGTAGAGCGTCAACAGCGCATGAGCGTGGTGGGGCCGTCGCGCGACCAAATCAACACCATGTCGGCGCAGCAGTACGCGCAAGCCATTACGCAAGCGGATAAGAAAAATCTTCTCAATCGAAACCCGCAGCAAGTGCAACGCGTTCGCGCCGTCGCCGCTCGCTTGGCGCCCAAGACGGCGATCTTTCGCGCCGACGCGCCGCATTGGGCTTGGGATGTAAACGTGATTACCTCGCCCGAGCTCAACGCCTGGTGCATGCCGGGTGGCAAGATCGCGGTCTACAGCGGATTGATCGAGGAGCTGAGTTTGACGGACGATGAGCTCGCCGCCGTGATGGGCCATGAAATCGCCCACGCCTTGCGCGAGCACGCTCGCGAGAAAATCAGCCAACAGGCGCCGGTGAGCGTGTTGGCCGACATCGCAAGCGCTTTTGGGTACGGCGCCATAAGCCAATTAGGCGCGCAGGGCTTTCAATTGCTCGTGGGCTTGCCAAATAGCCGCGAAATGGAAACCGAGGCGGACCGTATCGGAATCGAATTAATGGCGCGCGCCGGCTACGACCCGCGCGGCGCCATCACCGTGTGGCAAAAGATGGCGAAGGCGTCGCAAAACAGCTCGCCCGAGTTCTTGTCGACCCACCCGTCGCATTCGACTCGAATCGCCGACTTAAGCGCATACGCGCAGCGCGTCATGCCGTTGTACGAACAAGCGCGTCGCGGCGGGTAAGGTTTAACGCGGTTCGCGCCAAGGCCGATGGCATAATCCGAGGCTTTTCCTTCATCGCGCGCCCGCGTGTGCGCTTCCTCGCGTCATGGCGCAGACCCTTTACGACAAGTTGTGGAACGCTCATGTCGTCCGCCAAGAGGACGACGGCACGGCGCTGTTGTATATCGATCGTCATCTCGTGCATGAGGTGACGTCGCCGCAAGCCTTCGAAGGTCTGCGGCTCGCCGGCCGCAAGGCATGGCGCATCGATTCGGTGGTGGCCACGGCCGATCACAACGTACCCACGCAAGGCTGGGACCGTGGCTACGACGGCATCGCCGATCCGATCAGTCGCGAGCAAATCGTCACGCTCGACGCCAACATTCGTCAGTTTGGCGCCGCCGCGTACTTCCCGTTTCTCGATAAGCGCCAAGGCATCGTCCATGTCATGGGCCCCGAGCAGGGCGCGACCTTGCCGGGCATGACGGTCGTGTGCGGCGATTCGCATACGAGCACGCACGGTGCGTTCGGCGCGCTCGCGTTTGGCATTGGCACGAGCGAGGTCGAGCATGTGCTCGCCACGCAAACGCTGCTGATGAAGAAGGTGAAGAACATGCTCGTGCGCGTGGACGGCAAGTTGCCGTTTGGCGTGCGCGCGAAGGACGTGGTGCTCGCCATCATTGGGCGTATTGGCACGGCGGGTGGCACGGGGCACGCGATTGAATTTGGCGGGACGGCGATCGAATCGCTGTCGATGGAAGGCCGCATGACGGTGTGCAATATGGCGATCGAAGCCGGCGCGCGCGCGGGCATGGTCGCGGTGGACGACAAAACCATCGAGTACGTCAAGGGCCGCCCGTTCGCGCCGAGCGCGGAGCACTGGGCGCAAGCCGTCGAATACTGGCGGACATTGCGCTCCGATATCGGCGCGCACTTCGATACCGTCGTCGAACTTCGCGCCGAAGAGATCCGTCCTCAAGTGACGTGGGGAACATCGCCCGAAATGGTCACCACGATCGATGGCCGCGTGCCCGATCCCGAAGGCGAACGCGATCCAGTAAAACGGGAGGGCATTGAACGCGCCCTGATGTATATGGGCTTGCAGCCGAACACGCCGATTGAATCCATTGCACTCGATAAGGTGTTCATTGGTTCATGCACGAATTCGCGCATCGAAGATTTACGTGATGCGGCTTGGGTCGTGAAGCGTTTAGGCAAGCGCGTCGCGAGCAGCGTGAAGGTCGCGATGGTGGTGCCCGGTTCCGGACTTGTGAAAGCGCAAGCCGAGCGCGAAGGCCTCGACGAGATTTTCAAGGCCGCGGGCTTTGAATGGCGCGAGCCCGGATGCTCGATGTGCTTGGCGATGAACGCCGATCGATTGGAGCCCGGCGAGCGTTGCGCGTCCACGAGCAATCGTAACTTCGAAGGCCGTCAAGGCGCGGGTGGTCGCACTCATTTGGTCTCGCCCGCGATGGCCGCCGCCGCGGCGATCGAAGGTCGGTTCGCCGATGTGCGCCGACTTGGTTAATCACTTCGCTTAAACGAGAACGCCGTGGAAAAGTTTGAAGTGCATCGTGGGGTGGTGGCGCCGCTAGATCGAGCGAATGTCGACACCGATGCGATCATCCCCAAGCAATTTTTAAAGTCGATTCGTCGTACTGGCTTCGGTCCGAACCTGTTCGACGAATGGCGTTATCTCGATCGTGGCGAGCCAGGCGTTGATAATTCCAAGCGGCCGCTGAACCCGGACTTCGTGCTCAATCAACCGCGCTATCAAGGCGCGAGCATTTTGCTGACGCGCAAGAATTTTGGTTGCGGCAGTTCGCGCGAACACGCGCCGTGGGCGCTTCAACAATATGGCTTTCGCGCCATCGTGGCGCCAAGCTTCGCCGATATCTTCTTTCATAACTGCATGAAGAACGGCGTGCTGCCGGTGGTGCTGCCCGAATTGATCGTCGATCGTTTGTTTCACGAAGTCGCCGTGCATGTTGGCTACGCATTGACGATCGATTTGCCTCGGCAAAAAGTAGTCGAGGCCTCGGGTGCCGAGCACGATTTCGAGATCGCCGCCTTTCGCAAGCATTGCTTGATCAACGGCTTCGATGACATCGGCTTGACGTTGCAACACAAAGACGACATCGCCGAGTTCGAGCGCGAGCGCCTCGCACGCTTTCCGTGGTTATCGAACAGCACGGTTAAAACCACTGCGTGAAGCGACATCCGTTCCGCCGCGGGCCGGGACGGGGTCGGTCTTGAAGTCCCGCGGGTGGTTAAGGAAACGTCATGAAAATCGCAGTGCTGCCAGGCGATGGCATTGGGTCGGAAATCGTTGCCGAAGCGGTAAAGGTGCTCAACGCCTTGGGCGAATCGTTCACGCTTGAATTCGCGGACGTCGGAGGCGCGGCGTATGAATCGAGCGGTCATCCATTGCCCGAAGCCACCCTGTCGCTGGCCAAGGCCGCGGATGCTGTTTTGTTCGGCGCCGTGGGCGATTGGAAGTACGACAAACTCGAACGCCGGTTGCGGCCCGAGCAAGCCATTCTTGGTCTGCGTCGCGAACTCGGGTTGTTCGCCAACTTCCGGCCCGCGATTTGTCACGCGCCCCTAACGCATGCGTCGAGCTTGAAGCCCGAGCTTGTATCGAATCTCGACATTTTGTTGGTGCGTGAACTCACTGGCGACATTTACTTCGGGCAACCGCGTGGTCGTCGTACATCGCCTGACGGTGCGTTCGCGGGAGCCGAGGAAGCGTTCGACACGATGCGTTATTCGCGGCCGGAGATCGAACGTATCGCGCGTGTTGCCTTCGAAGCCGCGCGTAAGCGTCGTAAACGACTCACGAGCGTCGATAAAGCCAACGTGCTCGAAACCTTTCAGTTTTGGAAAGACGTTGTCATCGAAGTCCACAAGGATTATCAGGACGTCGAGCTTGAACACATGTATGTCGACAACGCGGCGATGCAGCTCGTCAAGGCGCCGAAGAAGTTCGACGTGATCGTGACGGGCAATATGTTTGGCGATATTTTGAGCGACGAAGCCGCCATGCTGACGGGCTCGATCGGCATGCTGCCCTCGGCATCGCTGAACGCGAACGGTCAAGGCTTGTACGAGCCAAGCCATGGAAGCGCTCCCGATATCGCGGGGCAGGGCATCGCGAATCCATTGGCGACGATTCTTTCGGCCGCGATGATGCTGCGTTATTCGCTTGGCAAAGCCGAACAGGCGGATCGCATCGAAGCCGCCGTGAGCAAGGTGCTTGCCGATGGAATACGCACCGTGGATATTTGGCGCGAAGGCGAGACCAAGGTCAGTACCAAGCAGATGGGCGACGCGGTTGTCGCGGCGCTTGCGTGACGAAGAACGCAACGATCAAAGCAAAAAGGGCGGGGAGTGTGATGAAGCTAGTGGGAATGGTGGGATGGCGCGGCATGGTGGGCTCGGTGCTCATGCAGCGCATGACGCAAGAGCGTGATTTCGATGCGATCGAGCCCGTGTTCTTTAGTACATCGAGCGCGGGCGGCAAGGCGCCGTCGCAAGCCAAGAACGAAACAACGCTTGGCGATGCATACGACATCAACGCGCTCAAGCGGTGCGAGATCATCGTGTCGTGCCAAGGCGGCGATTACACCAAGGACATTTTTCCTAAGTTGCGCGCGTCGGGCTGGAATGGCCATTGGATCGATGCCGCGTCGGCGCTGCGCATGAGCGATGACGCGATCATCATTCTTGACCCGGTTAATAAGCCCGTGATCGAAAACGCGTTGGCCAAGGGCGTGAAGAATTGGATCGGCGGCAATTGCACGGTTAGTTGCATGCTCATGGGCTTAGGCGCGCTGTTCAAGGCCGACTTGGTCGAATGGATGACATGCGCGACGTATCAAGCCGCGTCCGGCGGCGGCGCGCAGCATATGCGCGAGTTGCTCACGCAATTTGGCACGCTCAACGCGGAAGTGCGTTCGCTGCTGGATGATCCCGCCAGCGCGATCCTCGAAATCGACCGGCGCATCTTGGCCAAGCAGCATGCGTTGTCGGCCGAAGAAACAAAAAACTTCCTCGTACCGCTCGCGGGCAACTTGATTCCGTGGATCGATAGCGACTTAGGAAACGGCACAAGCCGCGAAGAGTGGAAGGGCGGCGCGGAGACCAACAAGATTCTCGGCCGAGGCAAGGCGTTCGGCACGACCGAAACGCCGATCGATAGTTTGTGCGTGCGTATCGGCGCGATGCGTTGTCATTCACAAGCCTTGACGATCAAGCTCAAGCGCGATGTGCCTCTGGCCGATGTGGAGGCGATGATCGCGAACGACAACGCATGGGTGAAGCTCGTGCCCAACGACAAAGAGTCGAGCATTCGCGCACTCACGCCCGCGGCCGTTACCGGCACACTCACGATCCCCGTCGGTCGTCTTCGTAAGCTTGCGATGGGTCCTGAGTATTTAGGCGCGTTTACGGTGGGCGATCAATTGTTATGGGGAGCGGCCGAACCCTTGCGTCGCATGTTGCGTTTACTCGTTGAACATTGAAATGTCGCGTCGCTAATGCGTGTTCGTGTTGGCGACGAGCAACATCGACTTATCAGTGACTCGCGAGCGTGACGCAGTACACGCTTGTCATTACATCTTCGACGGCGCATTAGCTTGCCGCGTTAAATGACTGATGTTAGTTTCAAAATCCATATTAATCAGAGCTTTGGGGTGGCGCGTGCATCAGCCTAAATCGGTGTTTTCATTGGATCTAGCGCTGCAGCGGCTGTGGCGGTCGAACAGTGGCGTAGTAGTGCGCAGTCCCGCCGCGCTATCGAAAATGGCTAGCGCCGTGGCGCTGGCACTTGCCGTGGGCAGCGTCAATCTCGTCGGAACGCAACCCGCGCAGGCCGCTGGTTTGGGACGTCTGAATGTGCAGTCCGCGCTCGGGCAACCGCTGCGCGCCGAGATTGAAATCACGGGCGCGACGACCGAAGAGCTTGCGTCGTTGAACGCACGCTTGGCGTCCCAAGATGTGTTTCGCGCGGCGGGTATCGACTTCAATCCCGCGCTGCTTGGACTTAAATTCAACGTTGAGCGACGCCCGGGCCGAGCCACGATCGTCGTCACTTCTCAACAACCGATCAACGAGCCCTTCATCGGCATGTTGCTCGAGCTGACATGGGCGAACGGACGTTTGGTGCGCGAGTACACCTTCTTGCTCGATCCGCCCGAGCTTCGCGTGGGTCAGCGTGCTCCGACACCGGTCGCGCCGGCTGTTCCGCCCGCGGTGCCATCCGCGCCGCCGCCAGCGGCCGTTGCCAAGCCGGAGCCGGCACCGACGCCCGCTCCCGCGCCGCTTGCTCAGCCGTCCGCACCGCGTACCGCGCCTTCGGGTCCCGCCGCGTCGTCACGTCCCGCATCGGACGCGGCGCCAAACGAAGTCACCGTCAAGCGCGGCGATACGTTGGCGAAGATCGCACGCGACGTGAAGCACGAGGGCGTTACGCTCGATCAAATGCTGGTCGCGCTGTTTCAACAAAATCCGGATGCATTCGCCGGTAACAACATGAACCGGCTGCGTTCGGGCGCGGTTTTGCGCGTACCCAACGCGGACCAAGCGGGTGCCCTGTCGGCCGCCGAGGCGCGCAAGACGGTGCTGGCGCAAACGACCGATTTCTCCGAATACCGTAATCGTCTCGCGGGTGCCGTGGCCAACGCGCCCGCACAATCGTCGGCGGACGATGCACGTGCCGCGACGGGCCAAGTTACGCCGAAGGTGGACGACAAGGCCGCGCCAAAGTCCGATACCGGCGACAAGGTTAAGTTGGCGCGTCCGCGCGACGGCGCGACGAAACCGGGGGCGACGGGCGGCGGCACCGTTCCACCGGGCGCGATCGCCGAGAACGATGCGGCGACCGCGCGCGAACGCGCGTTGAACGAATCCAAACAGCGGATCGCCGAGTTGGAGCGCAACGTCGGTGACCTCAAAGGCATCGTCGCCGCCCCCAACCCGAATGCCGCCGAAGCCCAGAAAGCGGCCGAGGCCAAGCAAGCCGGCAAGCCAGTTGAGCCGACGAAGGTAGAACCGCCAGCGGCCGAGCCGCCAAAAGCAGCTGAACCGCCCAAGGCGGAAGCGCCAAAAGCGGATGCGTCGACAGTACCGGGCGCAACCGTGATCGAGCCGCCGAAGTCGGACGGTAGCGCCGCGCCGCAAACTCCGGCAGCGGAAGCGCCGAAGGCGGATGCGCCCGCGGCCGAGCCGCCTGCCGCGACCGTAGCGCCAGAGCCCGCCAAACCCACGCCGCCGCAAGCAGTACAACCGCCCGCGCCGGCGCCCGAACAACCGGGCTTCTTCGCCAGCCTGTTGGGTAACCCGATGGCGATCGGCGGCGTGGCCGGACTAGCCGCGGCGCTAGCGGCGTACCTGGTCTACAGCCGTCGTAACAAAAAGAAGATGTCGCACTTCCAGGACAGCATCCTGACCGGCGGCGAGTTGGATTCGAAGTCGATTTTCGACACGACGGGCGGGCAGTCCATCAACACCACGGATTCGACGTTCAACTCAAGCTTCACGCCATCGGCCAGCCAGATCGACTCGAACGAAGTGGACCCGATCGCCGAAGCGGACGTGTACATCGCCTACGGCCGCGATGCGCAAGCCGAAGAGATTTTGAAAGAGGCGCTCAAGACCGCGCCGACGCGTCAAGCCATTCGCGTCAAGCTGTTGGAGATTTATGCCAGCCGACGTGACGTGGCCGCGTTCGATGCCGTGGCGGGCGAGCTGTACAACCTCACCAGCGGTAACGGCGAGGAGTGGGAGAAAGCCGCCGCTCTAGGTCGTTCGCTCGATCCGCGTAATCCGCTCTACGGCGGCGCAAGCGGTGCCAACGTTGGCGCGATGGACGACGCGGTGAATGTCGAGCCGCCGAATTTGCCGGTCCTTGGCGACACGATCGAAACGCAACCGCTCGCGTCATCCGCGCAACCCGCCCGGACCGACTCGACGCCCTTGGATTTCGACCTGACGTCGCCGATCACGCTCAATCCGATGGCCAAGACCTCGGCCACGCCGACGTTCAATGCCGCACCTCCGTCGGATGCGACCGACGAAGAACAAGCCGCGTCGGAAACGCCGTCCGCCCTTGACTTCGACCTGAGCGCCGTGACGCCGCCCGATCCGACGACACGGACCACGCCGCGCGCACTGGACTTCAACGTCGACATGCCGTCGTTGGAAGCGCCAACCATTCCGGGCGATGACTTTGGCGATCTCGAAGGGGAAACGCAGTTGTCCCCGGCGACCGAGATGGACCTGTCCGATATTTCGTTGGAGCTTGACGGCAATAAGTCCGCCGGCGCGACGCCATCGTCGGCCGAGGGTGGTCAGGAAATGACGACCAAGCTCGATCTCGCCGCGGCCTACAAGGAAATCGGCGATAAGGAAGGCGCGAAGGAGTTGCTCGACGAAGTGCTCCGGGGCGGCAATTCCGAACAGCAGTCCCGTGCTCGCCAGATGCTTGAAACATTGGGCTAATGCTTGTTGCTTGCTAAAAGGGCGGACCATCCGGTTCGCCCTTTTTGTTTTTTCGCCGTCCACACACGCCGCCAATGCCTCGCATCGCTCTTGGAATCGAATATGACGGGCATCCGTTTCGAGGCTGGCAATCGCAAGCCGACGTCCCAACGGTTCAACAAACGCTTGAGCGGGCGATACAAGCCTTCCTCGTAAACGACCAGCGCAGCGCCGTGGTGTGCGCCGGGCGCACCGATACCGGCGTGCATGCGCTTGGCCAAGTCGTGCATCTAGACACCGACGTGGAGCGGCCCACGCACGCGTGGGTACGCGGCGTTAACGCGCATTTGCCGCAGAGCGTCGCCGTGCGGTGGGCGGCCCTGGTGCCTGATGATTTTCACGCGCGTTTTAGCGCGGAGCGTCGCGAATACTTTTATTGCATTCATAACGCCGCGACGAGATCCGCATTGCTCGCGCATCGCGCCGCCTGGTGTTTTCGTCCCTTGGATGCGGGCGCCATGAACGAGGCCGCCACGTGCTTGGTCGGCGAGCATGATTTTTCGAGTTTTCGCAGTGCTGAATGCCAAGCGAAAACGCCTGTCAAAACGGTGTATTCCGTGCGCGTCACGCGTGTTGGGCAAATGATTCATCTCCATATCGCGGCGAATGCGTTTTTGCATCATATGGTGCGCAATATCGTGGGCAGCTTGGTGTACGTGGGGCTTGGGCGAAAGCCTGGCGAGTGGATACAACAGGTGCTCGATGCGCGAGATCGCAAACTCGCGGCGCCAACGTACGACGCGGCTGGCTTGTATTTCGTGCGGGTGCACTATCCTCGGCGTTTCGTGTTGCCCGAATCACCGCCGATGCCATGGATGGAGGGCGTTTGAACCGTACTCGTATCAAGATTTGCGGCATTACCCGCCGCGAAGACGCCGACGCCGCCGTGCTGGCGGGTGCCGACGCGATCGGCCTCGTTGCCTATCCCAAAAGTCCACGCTATGTCGGCCCGGAGCTTGCGGCCTCGCTCGCCAAGGCATTACCACCGTTTGTGACGCCGGTGGCGTTGTTCGTGAACGCCACGCGCGACGAAGTCGGCGCGTATCTCGACCAGTACCCTGGATATCTCCTGCAATTTCATGGCGATGAAGACGCGGACGAGTGCGAGCAATTTGGTAACGCTTACGTGAAAGCCGCGCGCATGGTGGAAGGGTTCGATCTTGATGCCTTTGCGAATCAACATCCACGGGCACAAGGCATTCTCGTTGACGCATGGAGCGAGGGCTATGGCGGCGCGGGCAAGACCTTTGATTGGTCGTGGCTGCCAGAGCGTTTTGATCGGCCGTTGGTGCTGTCGGGCGGACTCGAAGCACGCAACGTCGCCGAGGCCATCGCGCGGGTACGCCCGTGGGCGGTCGATGTTTCGAGCGGTGTCGAGCGGTCGAAGGGGGTGAAGGACGCGAGTAAAATCGCCGACTTCATCAAGGCCGTGCGCGCGGCGGATCTCGCCGAAACCCAGCTTCACGATGCCTAAGGCGCTGTCTTGATATTCGCTCCCAAATCTTGCCGATGCGTTCAACGCGCATCCAAATCGCAATGAAACCCTACGATCTGCCCGATGAGCGTGGGCATTTTGGTCCTTATGGCGGCGTGTTTGTCGCCGAAACCTTAATGCACGCCTTGGCCGAATTACGCGACGCGTACGACAAGTACCGCCAAGACCCGCAATTCATCGCCGAGTTTGAGTACGAGCTTGCGCATTTCGTCGGGCGGCCAAGCCCGATCTATCACGCCAAGCGATGGAGCGAACTTCTCGGTGGCGCGCAGATTTACCTCAAGCGCGAAGACCTCAATCACACCGGCGCGCACAAGGTCAACAACACGATCGGTCAAGCGCTGCTAGCCAAGCGCATGGGCAAACCGCGCGTGATCGCCGAAACCGGAGCGGGTCAGCATGGCGTGGCCAGCGCCACGGTGGCCGCGCGCTTTGGTATGGAGTGCGTGGTGTACATGGGCGCCGAGGACGTAGGCCGACAAGCCGCCAACGTCTACCGCATGAAGTTGCTCGGCGCGAAGGTGGTGCCGGTGGAAAGCGGCTCGCGCACCTTGAAAGACGCGCTTAACGAAGCGAT